>CAJCHQ010000467.1 GCA_903970295.1 Bryobacterales bacterium | reverse complement strand
GACCAGCTCATGGCACCAGCTCAACTGTTATATGGACGCTCATAAGGGGAATAGGGTTTTCAGGAGGTTGGTGACATAATTTCATTGGGCCTCATTTTTACTAGAGGAACTCGAGCTGGACGTATATCCTGAACATCAAGCGCCTCCGCCGCTAGCCGAGTTCGCCCGCTGTAAAAGCGGTCTAGATTTCGATCACCCCAACCAGGAGATATATCTCTACCATGGGACCAATTGCTACCGCCGCTGGGAAATCAATAAATCCGGCTCCATAGAGCCCGGTCGCAGCAACTACAGCTTTTTCTCGACAAAACCCGCCGAAGCATACACCTACGCCAGAGCTGCCTGTCTGCGAGACGTAACGCGCGGTTCGATGAACTCTCTCACGTGCGAACCGGTCGTTCTTAAAGTACGATTCACAGCTCGAACATGGATGCAAGTAGACTTCATCCAAGAACTCAACCCCGGAGACCAGGACGAAACCAGTGCCGTGTCGCTGGCAGTGCTGGGGCCGGTGCAATTCACAAACATAGTTGATGTTCTGCATTGCACGCATGGCCGCAGACTTGGTCAATCCGAATCGATTAGAAGTTTCGAAGACGGTACGCTCATGCAGGGCATCCGTCATCTGCGTGAGAAATTGCGCCAACGCCGCCCGGATGCCTGGCTTTTGAAAAGGCTGGGTTTCCTGACCCAAAAAGTAGGCGTTGAACTCAAAGGTGGCGAAGTGCCTGACCTGACACTCGAAGACAATTTGCGCCGCCTGCGTCAGTTTCAAGTTTAGAATTTCGCAGCCCATACGTCTCAAAAGTGCGCCGCGAAATGGCTGCACCACTGGCGGTATCATTGGCGAAAAGTGACTAGGCCTTCGCTCAAACTTTACGCGCCCGTTAGCCCCGCCCAGCAAACGACCTTAAAAAGAAATAGCCTGGAGATGACCAAAGCCTGGCATCGATCGGAGGGTGCTCCATTGTTAAACGCCCGCTTAATAGATATGCTTTTGCTAGCGAATCGCAATACACAGGGAGGAAGACTGATGTCCGTAGCTCAAAGCGACGTGGTCACCCAATGCAAATTGTTGGTGGATGGTAAGTGGATCGCTTCATCTGCAACAGAGTTCGGAGATATAGCCAATCCTTCAACAGGCGAAATCATAGGCAAAGTACCGATGGGCAACGAAAAAGATGTAGACCTGGCTGTGCAAGCAGCGCAGAAAGCGTTTCCGGCGTGGCGCGACACACCTATCGTTGAACGCGCCCGAGTGATGTTCAAATTCAAAAACTTAATGGATGAGCACTACGAAGAAATTGCTCAAACGGTTACCCGCGAACATGGTAAAACGCTGGCCGAAGCCAAAGCATCGGTACAACGTGGCATCGAGGTGATTGAATTCGCCTGTGGAATTCCGAGTCTATTTCATGGCGAATCGATGGCCAATATCGCAGCGAACGTGGATTGCGAAACGGTGCGCCATCCTCTCGGTGTCTGCGCCGGCATCTCGCCTTTCAATTTTCCGGCGATGGTGCCTTTGTGGATGTATCCTATCGCCATCACTTGCGGCAACACCTTCGTCTTGAAGCCATCAGAGAAAGTGCCTCTAACCAGCATATTCATTGCCGAACTCTTGAAACAAGCCGGTTTACCTGATGGTGTTCTGAACATCGTTCACGGCGGCAAAGACTGCGTCAACGCTCTTCTCACACATCCGTTGATCAAAGCAATCTCGTTTGTCGGTTCAACAGCGATTGCTAAGTACGTGTACGAAACCGGCACGAAAAATGGTAAGCGAGTGCAAGCCGCCGGAGGCGCCAAAAATCACATCATCATCATGCCCGATGCTGACATGGAACAGACCGTAAAAGCCTTGCAGGCATCGGCATTCGGTTGCGCCGGCGAACGTTGCATGGCGGGCAGCCTGGCCATTCCAGTCGGAGATGCAGCCGAGATGCTCATGCCAAGATTAGTCGAATCTTCGAACAGCATGAAGGTGGGACCGACGCATGCCGGCGAAAATCCTGACATGGGTCCACTGATTTCTGCCGAGCACTTGAGCAAAGTGACAGCATTGATCGACCAGGGTGAAAAAGAGGGCGCCAAGCTCGCTCTAGATGGGCGTAAGCTCAAAGTTGCCAGCGCGCCGAAAGGATTCTATCTGGGACCGACGATCATGGATCACGCTAAACCAGAGATGAAAATTGTCCGTGACGAAATATTTGGGCCGGTACTATCGGTGGTGCGTGTCAATGACATTGAGGACGCAATCGAACTTGGCAATAAGTGTCCCTACGGGAACGGCGCCGTAATTTACACGAACAGCGGTCGAGCGGCACGCGAATTCAAACACCGCTTCAATGCCGGCATGATTGGCGTAAATGTTGGTGTGCCAGCTTCCATGGCCTGGTTTTCGTTCACCGGCTGGAATCATTCATTCTATGGTGATATGCATATGCAAGGCAAAGAAGGGATCCAGTTCTACACGCAACAGAAAACGACGATGACTCGTTGGTTTTCGCCTTCAGCATCATCCACATTCCAAGATCCGGTTTGGAAGGTGAAGAAGTAAGTGCTGAGAGAAATGACCAATTATAGGTAGAGCAAAAAGAGAAACCGGCATGTCGCAAACGCTGCATGCCGGTTTCAACAGGTATTTCAAACTATGTCAGTCTAGCCCTCAAGCATTATCGAGAACTGGCTCTGGCTCGGCCGTAGGCACAAGTGATTGAATAGAGGCGGTGTCAACCACCAAACGTGATTTTCGCTCTGCCGGAGGCCTAATTACGTTCTTCGCCAAACCAACTTTTTCGAGAAGCCAAATTGTGTTCCAGGTTACGTCGAACTCCCACCAGTTGAGACCGTGACGGGCGGATTTGGGAATGGCATGATGATTGTTGTGCCAGCCTTCACCCAGAGCGAGAATTCCTACCCACCAGACATTCCGACTGGCTTCTCTGGTCTCGAAAGTGCGATAGCCCACGCCATCGAGATGACAGACAGAATTAACCAACTGAGTGCTCCAGAAGGTGCAGAACATGGCTGCCAGGTTGGCTACCACAGCGACCCAACCGAACAGCGCTAACAAGACCACGCGGAAAGCAACGCACATAAAGAGGCAAAGTCTGGCTTGGTGCGCTCCATGGTCGCAGCCGGCCGCTCGCAGGATTGGATCTTTCATCAGTTCGGGCACTTGCGCCTGCAACTCCTCATCGCTCTGAACCGAACGCATGTCGTACATCCATTCGTACAGAGCGTGCTTGAAGCCATGCGTGCGTGGTGAATGAGGATCTCCTTCGACATCAGACTTCTGATGGTGCAATCTATGCACGCCCACCCAAACTAACGGCGATCCCATTAATGACAGATAGCCGCCGGACACGATGAAATACATGAGCCATTGCGGCACTTTGAGGGAACGGTGAGTCAATAATCGATGGTAGCCAAGTGTAATACCCAGGCCGTGATAGAGGTATGAAGCAAGGAACCAGAAAGTGAACCATAAAGATGTCCACACGATTCCCTGAGACGTGATTGCCAAAGTTCTATTCTCCAAAAACGAGTTGCGTTGTCGGCTATGACAACGTGAACCCTAAGTTATATCAGCAAATTGAATAAAACGCTCCCATTGGATATGGGGCAACGAATCTGAAAGATGCGCAGATACAATTTCGCCCTCACCTTATGAACTAAATAGTAGCATTATGAGATTTGTGTCATTGATGTTTTCTTCGTATTCGGTAAGAAGATTCAGTTTCACACAAGAGCCAGGGATATACTGTCGTCAGGGTATATGACCGCGCCGGAGTGCATTGCGCTTCTTGTGCAATCATCCTCTTTTGCGGCGGCTAAATAACGACCACTAATCAGTTCATTAACTGTAGGGTGCAAATTTCGTGCGTAAGTATTTTGTTTTTTTCCTGTGCTTGATGCAATCACTGCTTCCTTGTATGGGTGCGAGCCAGGCAAGCTCTTCCATCCGTGAAGCGGGCTCGACTGGCAAAGCGGAGACAACCGCCCAAGAAGTAACAACTGGGTCCGCTCGCTTCAAATTCGACCATCATCCGGTGGTGGCTTTGGCGCTGGGTGGCGGCGGCACCCGTGGTGCAGCGCATATCGGCGTGCTGCGCGTTTTGGATCGAGAAAAAATTCCTATCGATATGATTGTTGGAACCAGCATGGGAGCGATCATTGGTGGTTTTTACAGTACCGGCATGTCGCCTGATAGCATTCAAGGACGAATTGAGGATAAACGCTTCTTCGACTCGTTCAACACGGTACCGATCCCGGTGCGTATTTTGCTCATCCCCGTGTTTCTAGTGCCGAGACTGTTTGGGCATCATTCTTACGATGGCTTGTATCGCGGTAGAAAATTCGCTCGTTATTTGAACAAATCTGTGCCTGAGCAGGATCGTGATATCTCAGCCCTGAAACCGCGCTTCGCCTGTGTCGGCACTAATTTGTTAGACAGTCGCTCATACACAATCACATCCGGAAATTTAGGTCAGGCATTGCGAGCCAGCTCCGCTATACCATTTTTGCGGAAACCGGTTTTGATCGATGGCAGGCTCCTCGTTGATGGTGGCATCGTCGCCAACTTGCCTGTCAAACAAGCAAAAGAGCTAGGCGCAGACATTGTTATCGCCGTCGACGTCGACGAAAGTTTTGAAGTGCCGCTGCCGGCCGATCACTTCCGCAAGATTGGCAGCGTAGCGCCACGTGTGATTAGCTTGCTCCTGGCTAAAACAGATGAGGACCAATTGCGCGCTGCCGACGTGATCATTCATCCTGATGTCACTGGCATCTCGCTCCTGGATCACAAAATAGAAGTGGGTTTGCGCGCGGTTTCAGCAGGCGAAAAAGCAGCCGAAGAGGCTTTGCCTGCAATCAGAAGCAAACTAGGCTTGGCGCCGCAAAAATGAGCAACGTCTCAGTGCGCATCAGCCTGAGCTGAGTGCGGAGCAAGTTCTGTGTCGCTCAGCGTCTTGCTGAGCCTACCAACGACTTCTGCTCTGCAAATGGTGCGTGTTGCTGAATGTACATGGCACAAAACCCTTGACTACTGCACCTGTCTTCGCTGTCCTACGTGGAATCCCCGTCAAGCTTTGTTTTAATTAGCTTGCGGTAACCCAATTAATTACATAGTATTGCCCCTGTAGACCGGCAGTCGTGCAACACGAGTGAGATATGCGAGCAGTAATTACAGGCGGACCATCGGTAGGAAAAACCACTATTATCCAGGGTCTCGCCCAATTGGGCTTCACCGTGGTTGAAGAGCTGGCAACGCAACTTATAAAAGAAGGCGAGCTCTTACCCTGGGTTGATCGCGTCGGCTTTCAAAACGAGGTCCTCAGGCGGCAATTGTTCGCTGAAGAGCGCCTCAAGCGAGCCGAAGAAATTGTCTTTCTCGATCGCGGTTTGTTCGACGGCGAGGCTTACTATATCTACGATAAACTGCCTGTGCCCGATCTATTCAAGGAACTCGATGCCAGCAAATACACGGTAGCGTTTTTGGTCGAACCTCTCGACTTCTTCGAAGCCAACGAAATACGGCAGAAAGAAAGTCTGGAGTTTTGCAAGGAAGTTTCCAAAATCTTAGAAGACTGTTATTCCAGCCGCGGGGTCCGCGTGATCCGGGTGCCATCGATGAGTCGCGAAGAAAGAGTAGAATTCGTTCTCATGCAGATCCGAGATCTGATTGGTGAGCAAATTGGCATGACTTCTCCAGATGTGGAAGTTTCGCCTGTAGGGATCGAGCCTGAGTTAAAATTGTCGCTATCCCCAGCATAGACGACAAGAGATAGGATTTTGGCTGAAGACGAGCACGTAGTAGTTCCGGTCGATCAGACCGATTTAGATTCGATTAGAGAAATGGGAATCGCTTATTCCGAGAGCGAGATCGCAGCCGCGGCGCTGACCGATCCTGAAGCTGAGTGGTTCAAAAATGTTTATCAAGGCGACAAGGTCCCGCAATTGACACTACGAGCGGTGCTGATGGGCGGCATCCTCGGTGCGCTGATGTCGATCTCGAATCTTTATACGTCGATAAAATTGGGTTGGGCTTTCGGAGTGGCAATTACTGCATGCGTGCTTTCCTTTGTCATCTGGAACGCAGTGCGCATCGCCTTTCCTAGACTAAGCGCCATGACAATTCTAGAAAACAATTGCATGCAATCCACGGCTTCCGCTGCCGGTTATTCCACGGGAGCCACAATCGGTACCGCATTTGGTGCATTGCTTTTGATCACCGGTCAGCATCAGCCCTGGCCGATTATGTTGGCATGGACGATAGTGACAGCCGCTCTAGGCGTGTTTCTTGCGGTGCCGATGAAACGGCAGATGATCAATCGCGAGCAGCTTCGCTTTCCCAGCGGAACAGCCGCGGCTCAAACTCTGAAAAGTCTTTATTCCAAGTCACAAGAAGCGATACGACAAGCTCACTCTTTAGTGGTTACATTGTTCGTCGGCATGTTTGTTGGTTTTCTTGTCGACGGTGATTATGAGTGGCAGCTTAAGCTCGGTCTCAAAATACCCGAGTTAATTCCATTTCGGGCTACGATCAAAGGCGTGGATTGCAGCAAAATGCCCGGCTTCGGTTTCGAGCCCGGCGTGCTCATGATAGCAGCCGGCATGATCGTCGGATTGCGCGTTTCTGCTTCTATGTTGTTTGGATCTCTCGTCCTTTACCTATTCGTCGGACCCGAGATCATCAATATGGGTCAAATTCCTTCCCCCGACAAATTGATTAAAGGATGGGCTTTGTGGTCAGGAACAGCCTTAATGGTGACTTCCGGCTTGACCGCCTTTGCGCTTCAATGGAAAACCATTTTGCGTTCATTCGGCTCGATCAAATTGGCGAGCAAAGACGACCAGCCGATGGACAGTCGTATGGCCGAAGCAGAAGTTCCTAACAGCTGGCTGATCATAGGTTTGATTCCCCTGGTTATAGCCATGGTCGGGCTGCAATACATTGCCTTTCACATCAATTTCGGGCTCGGTTTGCTATCGGTGGTAATGAGCTTTTTTCTGTCGCTTGTAGCTTGCCGCGCCACCGGCGAAACCGATATCACACCGATTGGCGCCATGGGCAAGCTGACCCAGCTCACATACGGGTTGCTGGCACCATCCAACATCACAACCAATCTCATGGCCGGTAGCGTCACCGCAAATATCGCCTCCAGTTCAGCCGATCTTTTGAATGACCTAAAAAGCGGCTATCTGCTTGGCGCTAATGCGCGCAAACAATTCATCGCCCAATTCATCGGTCTCTTCTTCGGCTCACTGGCGATTGTGCCGGCCTGGTATTTGATGATTCCGGACCAAGCCACTCTTGAACATTACAATCCGCCCTCAGCTAATATGTGGAAGGCTGTTGCCGAAGCAGTCGCACACGGTTTCGACTACATTCCGACTCTTGCCCAGAAGGGATTGCTGATCGGCGGGGTCTTGGGCATTTTGCTGGCCCTGCTCGAACACTTCGCGCCTAAACGCCTCAAACCCTACCTGCCATCAGCCATGGGTCTAGGTCTATCATGGGTGATGCCTCTGACCAATTGTCTTTCCTTTTTTGTCGGTGCCGTCATTGCCTGGATTTGGGAAAAAATCAATGCCAAAAATGCTGAAACATTCGTCGTCCCGGTCGCCTCGGGCGGACTTGCCGGGCAGTCGCTGATGGCTGCTATTCTCGCCATGGCCAGAGCAGCAACGGCTTTACACAAGTGACAGACTTGATGCAGCAGCCTCAATCCTCGCTATAATGCCGACAGAATGGAGTTTCACCACAACTGCAGCAGTTATTCGGATTTCGACAACGCCTATTTAGATGATCAAAACCGAAGAAAAAAAAGTAGTTCTTAAAGCCATCGATGAACTGGGCAGGCGCGTCACAGCTGCTGATGTGGCAGCAAAAACCGGGCTGCCGATTTTAGTTGTCGCACCTGAATTGAACAAAGTGGCAGCTGAAGCCAACGGTCACATGGAAGTAAGCAAAGTAGGCGATATCGCTTACAGCTTCAAGCCGGGCTTTCAAAATGCTTACGCCGCAACCGGCTTCAAAAAGCAACTGCAGCAGATCGGTAAGAAGATCTTCGACATCGGTTTTATGATTTTGCGCATGTCTTTCGGGGTGATGCTCATTCTCTCTTTCATCGCCGTGATTGTTCTGATTTTTGTCGCCGTTTTGGCGATGAACAAAGGCAGCGACAGCGACAGCGGCGGCGGCGATGGCTTCAACTTCGATTTCTTCGATTACATGATCTTGCGTGATCTCTTTTACTGGGGCACAGTTCCTTCTTATTCTAACTATCCTACTTATATAGACTACAGTAGGCCAGCCACCACTCGACCTCCGAAAACCAATTTTTTGCACAACTGCTTTTCCTTTTTGTTCGGCGATGGCGATCCAAATGCCCATTTAGAAGAACGAAAATGGCAGTTGGTTGCACAGGTGATACGCAAAAATGGGGGCGTCGTCACCGCCGAGCAAATCGCGCCCTACAGTGGTTTCGATCCTAAAAACGAAGATGGCATGCTGCCGGTGCTTGTGCGCTTCGATGGCAAGCCCGAAGTAACCGAAGATGGCAATATTTTGTACACTTTTCCTTCATTGCAAGTAAGCACCAGCGCGCTGGAAATGCACCAGTCGACGCCCGCCTTCTTGCGTGAATTTCCGCGCCAATTTACAGCCGCCGATCAAGGCGATCTGATTCCGGTTTACCTTTTAGCCGGCTTCAACTTTCTCGGCAGTTGGTGGTTATTGGCTCAAAGCGCACACAGCCCAGCTTTAGCCCCTGCCCATTTCTTGATTGTATTGCTTTTCTGGTACGGCACTTTTTTTGTCGGTGTGCCGCTTTTTCGCTGGGTCGGTTTGCAATATTTGAATGCCCGCATCGAAGCCCGGAACGATGTCCGCAAAGCAGCCTCCGAACTGGTTTTACGTCCTCAACCCGAATTGAAAACGAAACTGGCACAAGCTGCAGACCATCGGATCAATCGCAAGCAGATATCGCAGAAAGACATTGTCTATACAACCGAAAAAGATTCTCTCGATCAAAAAGATGAATTGGATGACAAATTCGAGAAACTGGCACTCGAGCAAAATGAGTTCGAACCGCCGAGGTCATGATGCACAAAGAAGACACAGCGCACGTAAAATCGCGAGTGACGCCCGAAGAATGGCAAGTCCGGGTAGATCTTGCTGCAGCTTATCGGTTGGTCACTCACTTTCATTGGGACGATTTGATCTTTACGCATATTTCAGCCAGAGTTCCGGGCCCCGACCACCATTTTTTGATCAATCCGTTCGGCTTGATGTTTGACGAAGTTTGCGCGTCCAACCTGGTCAAGATCGATCTGGAAGGCAATATCGTCGAACCCACTCATTATTTCGTCAATCGCGCCGGCTTCACCATCCACAGCGCCATTCA
>CAJCHQ010000466.1 GCA_903970295.1 Bryobacterales bacterium | reverse complement strand
TATCCTTGCCCCGCCGGGTTGACAGACTGAAGTCCGGAGTTGGAAGAAGCCAAATGCAAAGCATCGGGTCCGTTCAGGTTGCCATTAACCAGAGAAGAGTTTTCTGCGGCAAGCTGAGCATTGTTTGCCGAAGTTACGCCCTCAATTGTTGTGCCTGAATCTCCCGATGCTGTTACTCCATTAGAGCTCGGCGGTGCACTGGAGATTGCACCGCCGCCGGTGATGCCTCCGTCAGAACTGCCGGCCGAAGGCGCAGTGGAAGATTTGGTGCCGTTATTGGTATCAGAAGGTGCAGTGGAAGATTTGGAGCCGTTATTGGTATCAGAAGGCGCGGGTGTCGACTGCCCAGCCGCATCTGTGGTGTTCGCCTGGGACTTTGAGTTGGGGTTCGTATCGCTTATCGATATCGTCTCTTGTCCTTGGGCATTTTGCGAGATATTGATATTTACATCGGTGCCTGCCGGGAGGCTACCAAAATTCAAGGTGATACTTTCTTTTGACTGTCCTGACCCGGTCGTTATCTCCACCGGCGGCAAGAAATTAGATGCATTAGTGTTAGCTGGTTCAAAGGACGTTGGCGCATTAGCCGAATACCCTTCGGCGGCCACGCTCTGATACTGAGAGGAGCTTGTTGACTGCTGTTCGGGTCTGCTGCATGAATGCTCTGGTGATTGAGTCATAATAAGCCTCTGCGAGCCCTGGACTTTCCCCAGACACTTTTAATCGCCATGCGTCTTTTCGCCCTCGTCCAAGAAGGCGAATTATCAAAGGCTTCTTAAGCAACTGGGGAGAAAGGGTCCGGGAATTTTGGGAAATAATAGGCGGTCGAAGTCGTAAATGTACGAAACGAAAGTTACACGAGTGTTACAGTAAATACACAACTTGCAGCGGTTGGACGGAAATCATTGCGGGCCTCGCCCTGCCTTGCCAAAATCACTGACCACCCGGCACATCGATCAATAGCCGTTTCCCACCGTAATCGCGTTCTCCTTTAGCGACCGCTAAGAGATGAACATCATCTCGTTCGCTTTCGCCTTCCTCGAAAACGCAAATGCCAATTCTCGCGACTTGGTTCATTTCCGCAGGCGTGAGCCTGACTGTGTCGACCCAAATTCTGCCAGGCTTGACTTGCCATTTCGCACGGCTCTGTTCGTAGTCTTTCTGCCGCAGATTTTCGCCGCGCCGATCGATGAGATGGAAACCTACATGATACTTTAGCTTTTCATTCTTCAAGGATCGCCACACCAGTCTGACCCTGGTCTGCCCATCCAGAGTATCGAAGCCGTAGGCGTCCAAGGCGAAGCTGTCACCGAATGCAGTGCCTCTCAGAGTCGCCGGTGTGACAGCCATGATTTGTTTAGCAATCACTGCGTCCTCTGCTCGCGTGCGCGCCCGGCAGGATTCGACTTGTTTGAACTCAAAAAGCCAGACTCCACCAACCATTAGTAGATTGGCTGCCAGGGCGAAACTGATTCGTTTAGGAAAGCCTTTGATTCCCTGGCCGAGGACTAAACCGCGAAATGGCTTCTCGATCAATTCAAAGCAAATGTATGAAGCACTGAGCACGCAGATCCAGAAAGAAATACCGGTAAGTATCTGTGGTGTCTGACTGAATTCATCCTGATAGCGGGCAAAAATCGACAAGATTGGAAAGTGAATTAGATAAAGCGCAAACGAAATTTCGCCGAGCAGAACGAAGGGCCTGCGACAGAGCAGTGTCGAGAGCAGACCACGTTGACTGGCGAAAGCGTAGATCAAGAGGCCATAGACTGGTGCGCCTGCACTGGTCAAAATCCAATTCTGAATTGATTGCGGTGGCAGCAAATGAGCCGTGGCTAAAAACGGCATTAGCTGTCCGATGAACAAGTAGGCGATGGTTGCCACACACAGTGCCACTTCGGCAACTGTGCCTGCCGCGCTCGGCTGAAGTGTTTCCCCGCGCGCACCGGCCGATTTGCTTCTTTCTCTGCTGAAGAAAAGAGCGACGCACATGCCGAGAGCAAATTCACTCAATCGCACAAGCGGGCTCAACGAAGTAAACCAATCCTGTGATATCACAAGTACTCCAGCCTCCGTCACGGGTGCCTTGAAGATTGTGCAGACAACCAGCATCGCCGTTGTCGCGAGCAAACACAATCCCAACTTCTTCGCCCAACTCGAAGCAAAGTTTTGAATCACAAACGGAAAGCAGAGATAGAAGAAAAACTCACACGAGATACTCCACGCCGGCGCATTACACGACCAGTAAAAATCCTTGAAGGGCAGCCAATCTTGAACCAGTAAAAGATTTGCGGCGATCAATTTTGGAATTTCGTGCGACGAGTAATTTGGACAGGCAAAAAGCATTAGCAGTGCCAACGAAAAAATATGCATCGGGTAAACGCGAGCGACTCGCGCCCGCAAAAATTTCACCACAGCCTGCTTGTCGACCAGGTTCGGATAAACATAAGTGAGTATGAATCCCGAGAGCACGTAAAAGAAACTGACGCCCTGATGCAAAGCCATCGGCTGCGTAAAAGGGCGAATCTCAGTGCAGAGGAGCTCAGAGAAATGAAGTAGAACAATCGAGACTGCCGCAAAAAATCTGAGCGCAGTCAGAGCATCGAGTCGTGGCTCTGCGGTGCGCGTAATTTCCGGTGTCGGGAGAGCGACCCTTGCCGGCGGCAGTGATTGAATTCCTAACAATGGCTGCTCTAGGTTGGAGTCACTAATTTTCCCAAAGCTATTACTGTGATGTCAAGGCGGCGGCTCAGCATTAGAATCTTGCCATTCAACGTCATATGAATGCCCTTTTATTCGCCAGGACTTCATCTCTGTAGCAATCAGGCGGCAGTTCAAGTCATAATTTGAGATCACTTGAAATGCCGTCACATCTCGTTAAGCAGGGTCAATTGCGCATTTGTCTGATCTCTCGTGAGTATCCCCCCGACACCGGTTGGGGCGGCATTGCCACCTTCGCCCGTCATCTCGCTCAGGGACTGAAAGAAATTGGGCACGATGTCACAGTTATTTCGCTAGCAAAAGAGAAGGCGAAAATCGTCGATACAGAGGGTATCGTAGTTCACCGGGTCGAGTCGTATCTGCGCGAATCGGATCTTGGGATGTTGAGTCGGTGCATTCCCTATTCACGATATGTGGTGAGTAGCAGTGCCGCTCTCTGGCAGCGCTTTCTAGAGCTGCACATGGAAAATCCTTTCGATGTCGTCGACACTCCCGAGCTTCTCGCTGAAGGGCTTTTCCCAGCCATCACCAAAGTTGCTCCACTGGCGGTCAGGCTTTACACGCCGCATTCTAAGTTTATTGCCGAAGGGCTGCACAATGTTTCGGCGTCATTCGACCATCAATTCGTCGCCATGCTTGAGCGTGTGGCCATGCTGAATGCCGATGCCATCACTTCTCCGAGTAATGACCTGGCCCAGTATGTGAGCAACGACCTCAATTACCCGGTCGAGCGCATCAAGATCGTTCTCAACCCAATCGATGCCCGAGAATTTTGTCCTGAAGGTAAGAAAGCAATCGCCGCCGATGACAAATTGAAAGTGCTGTTCGTCGGTCGGCTGGAAGAACGCAAAGGAATAAAATACCTGATTCAGTCTATTCCGGAAGTGGTTAAACGCGTGCCCAACGCGCATTTTTGCATTATCGGCGATGACACGAATAACGGGCGTGGTCAAAAATCGGTCATGGCCGAGCTGAAGCAATTTATTGCCGATGCGCGCTGCTCCGAGCACATCACGTTCATACCGCGCGTGCCGCTGGTTGAACTTCCCGATTATTATCGTTCCGCCGACGTCTCGGTTGTGCCATCGGTGTACGACAATTCGCCCTATTCGTGCCTGGAAGCAATGTCGTGCGGTCGGGCCGTGATTGCCACAACTTCCGGCGGCGCTCCCGAGTATATAGGCAATGCCGACTGTGGGCGGCTGGTGCCAGCGAAGGATGTGCCAGCCCTGACTGAGGCGCTGGTCGAACTTTTGCAAGATCAGTCATTGCGCAAAAAGCTGGGCGCCAATGCTCGTGAACGGGTGATGAAAGTCTTCCAGCGGGCCGAGATCGCTCGCCAGACGGCAGAAGTATATGAAAGTGCGAAGCAATCATTCACGGTTCGCTGCCAAAATCCGCAGTACCTGCGCAGTCCGTCGGAAGCTCTGGCAGATATGGAAACCATGCTTTCTGCTTTCAATATGATGGTGCACAATTTGTTGTACCAATATTCTCTCCGTTATCGCTTCGCCTATTGGCTCTACATGGCCCGGCTGCGCCCGCGATTGCTTGCGGCGAAAGTAGCTGTGCGCGTCACTCGCAAGATCGAAGATTTGACAGGCGCGCGGGGAAAAATTTTGCCGAAGCATGTCGAATGGTTGGAGAAAGAAATTCTTTCGAAAGACATTCATCCGACACCCAGACAGCGTCAACTAGCAGCAGCCGAAGGCAAGAAATAACCTGGAGCCGACTGTGTCTCAGATTCGCCCATTAGTTTCGGTCTGTTTGCCGGTTTTCAACGGGGCACGTTATCTCGAAACGGCGATCCAAAATATTCGGCATCAGACTTTCAAGGATTTCGAGCTGATCATCAAAGATGATGGTTCGACCGACAATTCAGTGGCTATTGCCGAGTCTATCGCCCGGGATGACAAACGCATTCGCTTCAAAAAGAATCTGGAACGACTCGGACTTTTTCAAAATTACAACGCCTGCATCCGCGCATCAGCTGGTAAATACATAAAATTGTTCGCCCAGGATGACTTGCTCGAACCGACAGCGATCGAGCGTATGGTGGCAGTGTTGGAAGCCGAGTCTGACATCGCGCTGGTCGCCTGCGGCAAAAGATGGATCGACGACGGCGGTAATGAGATCGAGCGCGTCAGCCGTTTTGAAAAAAACACGCGGCTGAAATCGAAAGATGTCATTCTCGCTAATTTGATCAATTTGACGAATTGGATCGGCGAGCCAAGTACCGCGATGTTCAGAGCCGAGTCTGCTGGCAACGGTCTCGATGCCAGCCTTTATCATTGGGGCGACATCGACTATTGGTTCAAAATTCTGCAATCCGGCGATCTTTATTTCATCAGCGATGTTCTTTGTTCGTTCCGCCGACACGGAGAGAGCACGACCTCGAGCAATCTCAGCGGTTTGTATTTTGCCGCC
Source organism: Bryobacterales bacterium (assembly GCA_903970295.1). Next base: position 1,934 of record CAJCHQ010000466.1, on the reverse strand, counting down.
GATATAGTGCGCATGTGGAAATCGTGGGGGCATTATTTGAACGAGCTGGGAGAATCCGAAGAACATTTTTTCAAGCGAGCAAGCGAACGCATCGCCCTCGACGTCGATCATCTGGTGCGTAATCAAGGGCTTTCAATCGAAAAATTGAGAGCAGCCAATCCGCGCGGCCAATCCAGTTTTTCGGTATCGGAAATGACCGATGTCCGGGAAGCTCTTTTTCATGCCGAGCGTCGAATTACGACTTTGATGGAAGAATTGATTGCCACCAAAAACGAACTCGAGCATCGAGAGGGTGAATGCAAGGAGTTGCGAGCAGCGGTCACGCAAATGCAAAACAGCGTCTCCTGGAAGTTGACAGCGCCCTTGCGGAGTATGCGCTCAAAGATCTAGTTCAGGCGAAGACGAAACCGGCAAATGGACGCGTTTTCAGCCTGCCGAAGCCGCCCAGCGCGTAATACCGCAACTCGAAAATGCGAGCCGGAGCGTCTACTCCTTGTACGTAAACGCGCAGAGTCAGTTTTTGTTTGTCCGAGTGTTCGATCGGGGGAAAATCGAAGAGTACAGGGTTTTCGTCGCTCATCTTATTGACCGATTTGTTGCAAGAGGCAACTAAATTATCGGGGTCGGAGAAGATGCGGATGCAAACTTCTCCCGACTCCATCGGTACATCCAGAACTGGCGCCAGCCAGAGCCCACACAAATTTGGGCGGTTCAATTCAAGAGTGTAAGTGAGATAGGAAACACGCAACAAGCTATAGCTTGGCTGCAGGCGGAATTTTTGCAGTGTGCCGTGAAAAATCGCGCTGTCGTCTTTGAGCTGCTGGAAGTTGTGGTTCATCAAATTCCAGGCATCGAATGTATTGCGGAAACGATCCGACCAGAAAATTACTCTTCGCTGTCTGAAGAGGTCTAGCTCCTGGGCAATCAGTTTGCCTTTGTTGCTGACGTGGACAAGCTCTTGTTCTAATTCTTCGATGCGGAGCTGCAAATTCTGAATATATTCTTCCTGTTTTTGCGGCAGTTTAGGCTCCCCCTGCGGCGCCGAAGGATCATTCATTTTCTGGGTATTCTCTTCCTGAAAAACAGCTTGTGTCGTGATCAACGAGTGAGCTGGGCTAAATAAATCAACCATTCGCCGCCACCCCCAACTTGTCGGCTGCACCAGCGTTTTTGCCACTGCTGTAAAGCATGTGAATGAAGCCCGCCGGCGGCAGCCATGGAGGAACTTCACCTTCCAGTGCGTTTTCCGGTGGGCGAATGAAACGGAGCACGAATTCTTTCGAGTGCGAATTCTTGATCGGGCTGAAAGTGAATTGCACCTGTCCGTTGTCGCTGGTCTGGCGCGTTGAAGCAGCTTCGCGCAAAAGATTATTGTGAGGTGTCAGCACTTCGACAAAGACTTTGCCGAGGGGATGTTTGTCTCCCGGTGACTCTGTCGGCATCGTGAATCCGGTCAAATTATCTTGGTCGGCGCGGATCAAAACTTCGGTCACTTGCCTTAGTGGACTGTTCGTCAAGGAATAGCTAGTGTCGCTATCGAGTATCTCTTGGATCTGGCGCAACCATTCATCTTCAACTACCTCTTGCCGGTATTGTTGATAGACCTCGGTATAGGCGGCGTTTTGAATGCCCTGTCGCAATTCGGGGTTTTGCACCAGTGCGGCAAGACCCTCGAACCAGCCCGACTCGGTATTATCTACAAGCAATCCGGTTTTTCGATCTTCGATGCAAGATGCATAGACATCGACATTCGAGTAAATCCCTGAGACTCGGCAAGCGCCATAGTCTCTCAGTTTGGTATTGGTTTTGGAGCGATGAAATGCGGTGTCTTCCATTGGTGCCAGACCGATATCGAAGCCTGCACGCGCGAATTGTTTGAGGAATTCTTCGTAGTCGCTGACGAGCGGCAGCACATTGATGCCGCGCTGACCGAC
>CAJCHQ010000465.1 GCA_903970295.1 Bryobacterales bacterium | reverse complement strand
GGACGCGCGCACTTTGGCCATATAGTTCAAACCTTTGGCAAAATCTACGACCAAAAACTTTTTCTGCACCGAGTTTGCGAAGCAGAATTCCCAATCAGGGGCGTTGGTAAAAATAGTCATTGTGCCGCTTTCGATTCTTATTGCTGTTGGCTTCACATAGACTTTGCAATCAGGACCGACGGCCCGGCAAGCTTGCTTGAGAAGTAGACAGTCTTCAGCTCTGGCAGTGTCGAATGATTGCCACCAAAACACCGCCAAGAAAACGCTCGTCACTGCAATGCAGGACTCAGGGCGACAAGTCAGCTTTCCCTTGTGCTTTGAGAAAGTCACAGAACATCTGCTTGAGATTTTGTCCGTCTTTCTCATCCACGACCTCGAACGGTTTGACTCGCATGGCCATCATATTCGAAAATTTCATACCATGGAGTTGCCGTTCATATCGAAAATTTTCGTCGAACCATCGACATGAACAGCATCTTCGCCCAACTGTGTGTAAGATTGCTATTGGCGCTCAGTCTATTGATGATGTCACCAAACAGTTTGAGCACACAGGACATCCACTTCAGCGCATCTAAAAAATGTCGGATGTCAACAATGGCACCTGTCGATAAACCCATTTTTTCACAATATTTGTTCGTTCCCAGTCGCCACTCGATTGGCGAAAGCTATTGCAGAAGGCTATAATCCCCAGTTTCGCGGCAACCGTGCTCGCATAAGAAAATTGGATAAGACAAGGGAGCCACATGTCAAACAATCCTAAGTGGACTTTAGCCGGAAAAACTGCACTTGTCACTGGCGCATCTAAAGGAATCGGGCTAGCCACCAGCAAAGAGTTGCTGGCACTGGGAGCCGCAGTGGTTGTCGTTGCTCGCGGATTGGCAACGCTTGAAAAAGAGTTTGGCAAGCCAGACAGCGACCCCAATGTGCACCTGGTTGCCGCCGATGTCACAGATGACGCCGACAGAAAGAAAATCTTCGATAAAATCGCGGCGATTGGCAAGCTGGACGTCTTGGTAAACAACGTCGGCACCAACATAAGGAAAACAGCTGAAAATTACACCTCGGACGAAATATCTTTTCTCCTCCATACAAATATAACTTCCGCACTGGAAATCTGCAGGAGCGCGTATCAATGGCTTAAAAAGGGAAAAGACCCAAATGTCATCTTTGTTTCATCAATTGCTGCTTTTACATCGGTCGGCTCTGGTGTCGTATACGGTGCGACCAAAGCAGCTCTTGTGCAAATGGTGCGTTCATTCGCTCACGAATGGGCCAATGACGGCATTCGCGTCAATTCGATTAATCCAGGTTTCATCGAAACGCCCTTGACGGAAGGTCTCATGGCCAAGGAAAACATCATGAAAGCGCTCGAACAGCAGGCAATAATGAAACGCGTTGGTCAGCCAGAGGAGGTGGCCACTGCTATCGCATTTCTAGCCATGCCCGCTGCCTCATTTATAACTGCACAAACTCTTGTCGTCGATGGCGGCTTTACATCACATAGTTTCAACCTGAACGAACTTCTGGCCCAAACCAAGTAACGACAACGGAGAAAAGACAAATGCACCCTTGGCACGACGTAGAACTTGGCGAGCAAGCGCCGGAAATCCTTTCAGCGTTGATTGAAGTACCCATGGGCTCGAATGTAAAGTACGAATTGGACAAGCCTAGCGGCTTGCTCAAAGTTGATCGCACATTATTCAGCTCGGTTCACTACCCGGCGAATTATGGATTTTTTCCAAGAACTTACGGATACGACAATGACCCGCTCGATGTACTCGTCCTCGGACAAGAATCCTTTGTACCCCTATGCATAGTGCGAGCTAAGCCGATCGGGCTGATGCAAATGATCGATCAAGGTCAGTCGGATGACAAAGTTATTGCCGTTCATTATGACGATCAAGAATACAACCATTATCAATCGATTCATGAATTGCCACCGCATCGCTTAGCACAGGTGAAGCGCTTCTTCGAAGATTACAAAGCGCTGGAAAATAAATCTGTCAGTGTCGCTGGTTTCCTAGGACCGGCAGAGGCACTCTCTGTGATACGAGATGCAATTACGCACTACAACGAAACCTACGGCGCGGCCAAAACTCAAGAGCGCATCGGCATTTAGAACCGGTCACGCCAGCGACGCTTGCGTGTCAGTTTCCGCAACTATCTTCTCCGGTTTCTCAGTGGGTCCAAACAAGGCAAACAAAATCGTCGCCAAAAGATAGAGTCCGGCCGAAACGCCGAGAGTCGCTGCTATACCTATTCTTTGGCTGATCAGGATGAAACAAGCGGAGCCAAGCGCATTAAAGCCGGAACTCACTCCCCACATCCAGGGCACGGTGTGCGTCAAAGACTCATTCCTCTTAATCGCCTCCATAGCCAGAGAGACCGGAATGCCAATGATGAATGACATAAGAAAAGCCGCCAGTCCAGAGATGATAATTCGCAAAGTCCAGTTGCAGGACATCAGTGATGTGAGTACACCGGGCAGAGAGGCAGAAGCAACTAATAACATCAAAAAGATGGCAATACCGACAATCAGAAAAATCGACCGCTGCGGCCGCATTGAATTAGCCAGCAAGCAGCCCATCGAATAACCAGCCAATACAGAGACGAGCACAACAGCAAGAGAATAAATTGGACCACCGACAAAAACCGAAAACAACTGAATAATCGAAACTTCAAATAGCAAAAAGCCGAAGCCGCAAAAAGCGAAGAAGCCCAGCGATGAAACAAGTGGTGGCGACAATTTTAGAGGTCGCGTTTTGAGCAGTGGTGCAAAAATCAAAATCAGGACAAAGACAAAGGTCACATAAATCGCTAACATCGCATCAGAAGCCCAAATCGATGAACCCATAAGATGTATCCCCTTACCCATTTGATAGAAATATGGACGGTCGTCAGTGACCGGGGCGACATCATCTTGCATGGCATCCAGAAGCTTCTTGCGCTCTGCCGGATTAGCATAGGCGAGCTGATCGTAGATTGCTTCGAGCTTGGTTACACCAGGGCCTTCGTTGGTCTTGCGCAGGGGGTCAAAAATAACGGCGATATGACCCTTTGTCGCCCAATCGCGAATTCTCTGAACCTCCGGTTCGGTAAACGGAGTTGTCTTCATGATGGTGTCGACCCAGTCATTGCCAACGACCATGAGGTTGCGATACGGAGTAGTGTTGCCGGTTTGTTCGAGATATTCGAGATACGTCAGGAACATTCTCAAACCTAACTGCGGCGGCTGAAAACGCCAGTGCGTGAGGGACAGCAAACCACCCGGCTTGAGCAAGCGAGCATAACTTTTAACAGCATCGAGCGTATAAAGATAGTTGTCGGAATTGGCGAGCGCACCAGAAGCGACAGCTGTCAAAGTGTCGACGCCACTGGCTTGAATGATGTCGTATCCACCGGCCGGATGCATCGAAAAATAGTGACGCGCTTCGGTGTTGAAAATCCGCACTTTGGTTCTGTCCGTGCTGACGAGCCATGGTTGATATAGCGCGGACTCGGGGTCATCTTGTCCCAGCAAAAGGTGCTTGTAATTCGCGGGGTTCAATTCAAGTGCATCGATTCTTTTGACGTGAAAATATTTCCCAACCAAAATATCAATACCACCACCGCCACCAATAATCAAAGTATCCTCGGCGTCCGGCTTGATAATATACGGACTGGCCCAGAGCACTTTCGAGAAGAAGGGTTGATCTTCGAGCTTGCCAGTGACTTTGAATTGCCTGGTATGAGCGCCGCCGTCGACCAGGACAAAGCGTCCTTCTAGCTTCGGCGTATCTTTTTCCGGTAAGAGTCCGTATAGGAAATGGATGCTGTTCGACCAGCCTGTTTTCGAAATATCAATCCTGGCCAGCGGAGTCCAGTAGGTGCGAGCAACTCCCTTGAAATCGCCTGTGAGAACTACTCTGACTTTTTCATCTTTAGCCGACCGTATATCAAAGCCGTATTTGTCGAGAGCCCATTGCGGATAAATTGCCAAAAGCGTTGCAACTGCCGCAAAAGCCACCGACCAGAAAACAGATGCTACCGCTTGTATCTTCCCAGCGGCTTTCTGAAACGCGAAGAAAGCGACAATGCCAAGCGCGGCAGCGATGCCGATGCTGCCATAGCCTCCCACGTACTCCAGCATGCTGGGCGTCAATGCCGCAGCCACTGCGGCCGCACTGAGATCGAAAAAATAAACCTTCGTCGCAGAAAGAGAGCTTGTCGTCAAGACTCGACTGATACATAGACCAGCAAAGAAAAATGGCAGCGAGAACAAAGCAAAATATATCGCTATGGCAGATAAGCGCAACATTGGCGCTATGGTCGCATTGTAGGGATCGACGGGTAGCCAGCAAAATAAGATAACCGTGAGTATAAGCAAAATCGAATAGATTGCTGCTTCACGTGCAGCTGACCGCCAGTTGCTACCAATTTGATCGGCGCCACGCGTGGGTACGAGATACAAATACGCGCCAGCCAGGCCGAAGCTGAGAATGACCGTGCTGATAATTAGATGGATAAAGTGATGATAGACTTTGTAGCCGACAAATTTAGTCAAGACGATTTCTACAATCATCGTCGAAGCAGCTATAGCGCAAAGCCCGCAAACTAGCCAGACCGAGCTGGTCTGAGAACTTTTCGATTCGGTTGATAGCATGCGTGGACCTTTCGAATTACGATTAATTGACGTGCGATTGAGTGATCTGTAATTTAGCGCGGTGGAATTGAGTGAAGAACCGAAGGAAAAGTCGTTGACTAATTTGCCATTGGCTTAGTAGGCGGCGGCATATCACCTTTTTCAAAATTGTCGAAAATCAATAAATCCAACTGGAACGGTCCGGGCTTGATTCCCAAATCGGTAGCCATTGGGTTACCGAAAACATAAACGAGGTAAACATTCAACGACAACGTCATCGCTACGAGAAAGGTCATCAGTGCCTGCACCTTCAGATTATCTATGCCGAAGAAATAGGTAAAGATCACCGTAAATACTCCGCCAATAATAAGCACAACCCACATCACAGGCGCAACACCACGGCTGGCATTGATTACGCGGGTGCGATGATTTTGTGTCATCGAGCAAATTTCAGATATAAGCTGCTGATGAATTTGTTGTTCGCGCGCGCTGTCGGGCTGAAACAGAGTGATTTCCTTCCAAAGCTGGAATACTGAATGAAAAGTTTTCTGGCTATATTTTCCCTGCTGCAAAGTTTTCCATTCATCATTGATAACCTCTTCTGCATATTCGTGGCACAACCCGCGAATTGATTTTCTGGCCGGCTCAGGCAGACCCTCCGAACACAAAAAGATGTTGGCTAATCCGCTCGCTTCCATTGATACCAATCCACGAACATCCTGCATGTGCTGCATCGCGTCAACAACAACAAAGCCCAGCAAGACTGCATAAAGTGTGCCCACGACCGAAAGCAGGTAACCGGCGACTTCGTGATAGGAAGCAAGCGTGCTGAGACTAACTCGCTGCCTGACCAGAACCATACCGAGAACGGATAAGGCCGTGGTCAACGACACAACCAGAAAGCCATACAGATAACCATTCATACTGTCCGTTCCTTGCCTTCAAATTGGTTCGCAATCAAAATCGAAACTAGCAGTCGAACTTACAACTCCCTGGCTGACGATCGAAACAATCAAGATTGCTTTTGCTTGCGATCGGCATGTACCGAGTCAATCACGACCAAGCCAGCTTCGATCATGCCATCTAAAATAACACGCACATTGTCGATCTTGTCGGCATCATCGATGCAAATTATGAGCACTGGCAGATTGGAAGCGAGATCCAGAATGTGTGTCGTATGCAACTGTTTGTCATGACCGAAGCCTTGCACGCCCCTAAACACAGAAGCGCCACCTAAGCCCTCGTGTTTTAGCCGTTCAATGATCGCATCAGCGAGATTGCGCCCTTGCCACTTATCACTTTCGCCGATGAAGATCATCAAGCGTTTCGCATTGGCAGTATCCATGTGCACCTCTAAATGAGCCGAGCGAGAATGATACCGATGTAAGTTGCCGCAAGTGACCCCACCAGGTTGCCGCCCATATTAGCAAAAGCATAGGCCGTTTCTCCTCTTTGGAAGAAGCCCATCGTCTCGAAACTAAAAGTGCTGAAAGTGGTCAAGCCGCCGCATAATCCGGTCGTCAACAAGAGGCGCACAAAAGGCGCAATCAGCCCCGACTTCTCAAGAGCGAGTGTGCCGACCAAACCAATGATCAAGCCACCGACGAGATTGACGCATAGCGTTCCCCAGGGAAATGAGGCGCCAAACCACTGGGCAAAATAGAAACTGGTCAGATAACGCAACAAGGAACCAATTGCCCCGCCAACGGTCACCGCCACAACGAGCGACCACTCAGGATAATTGCCACCGGTCATCTGCTATTAGCCAGCTTGTGCAAATCCAGCGACAGGCATGCGGGTAGGTTCCGGCAAACGCAGCTCGTCGAGCTTTTCTTTCAGAGCCAGGCGCACCGAGGTGAATTCCTCGTAGGCTACGTAAGAGATGTTGTTGGTCTGACAGTAGCTTAGCAGCTTGGTTTTGGCGAACACCATGTCCGCCTCTTGAGCCCAGCAAAAATCGCTGCGTCCGTCACCGATCACAACTTTCAAAGGTCTATTCGTGCCCATGCCGAGAATTTTGCATTTGCAAACGCCGGAACCGCATCCTTGCACCTGGGGTGCGTGGGGGAAAGTGAGCTCGAGCCTGCCATCTTCGTTTTCGACAAGATGATTAGCCCAGACGTTGTCGACATGAATCTTTTCCCGCTTGAGAATGTGGTGAATAACACGATCGATGCCATCGCTGACTACTTTCAACGCCACACCGTTGCGACGACACCAGAGAGCGAACTTCGGAAACGTGCGGTCAATCTGAACGTGATCAAGCACTTTCTCGACAGCGTCCCAGCCGCCCTGAATCAAAGGTACTTGCTGAGCCATGCACTCACGCGAACCAATTTCGCCTTTTTCCCAACGCTTTTCTACATCCTTCCAGGACGGATGAGCCAGTTCTTCCAGAAGCACGTCGATGGTATCACCCTTGGTGATAGTCCCATCAAAATCGCAATAGACCTCGATCAAGCTACTCATCGCCTATCCTTTCTTACATTCAGTTATTAACAAATCGAGCAAATCATGGGCCAGGTCCATTTCGGGATAGGAGATTTCCAAAGACGGTGCCAGAGTGACAACGTTCTTCCAGTAGCCGCCGATATCGAGAATCAGTCCCATGCGCTTGCCATTGATGACGAGATTGCCTTCCAAGCCGCGCTGGAACATGCGATCAGCCAGTCCGCGGCTGGCAGTGAATCCGTCCTTTTCGCACATTTCCATGCGCAGGGCCAGACCGACGCCGCCGACGTCACCGATTTCAGGATGCTTCTTCTGCAAGTCCTTCAGGAGCTCGAGAAAATATGCACCTTTAGCATTGACAGTCGTTTCGTAATCACCTTCCTCAAAGATTCTCATCACTTCGAGACCAGTTGCGGTACCCAGAGTATTGGAGGAGAAAGTCGAGTGCGTCGATCCAGGACCAAATTTGTCAGGGCTGATGTACTCTTCTTTAGCCCAAATGCCTGAGAGCGGATTCATGCCGTTCGTCAAAGCTTTTCCGAAGACAAGGATGTCTGGCTTGAGGTTGAAGTTCTCGGCAGCCCACAGTTTGCCGGTGCGGAAAAATCCCATTTGAATCTCGTCATCGACGATCAAAATGCCATGCTCTTTGCAAACCTTGGAGAGGCGCTCCATGTAACCAGGCGGCGGAGCAATGTAGCCGCCAGTGCCCTGAATAGCTTCAATAAATAGAGCACCGAATTCCGACTTCTTGGTCTTGGGATTCCACCAACTCGTGTATTCATGTTCGAACTTGCGCTCTACTTGCTGGACGCAAAATAACTCGCAGCTCTCGACTTTCTTGCCGTAAGGGCAACGGAAACAATAGGGAAAAGGAATGAATTCTGCGCGATCGCCGAATTCGCCGTAAGCTTCACGATATCGATAAGAAGAGGTGATCGACGAGGCAGCCAGCGTGCGTCCGTGATAACCACCTTCGAAAGCAAGCATCCGGCTCTTGCCTGTAGTTTTGCGCACCAACTTGAGGGCGTCTTCCACAGCCTGTGCACCACCTACATTGAAATGCACTCTGCCGGTTTCGCCCAAATTCCGCTTGATACTCTTGACGATAATGTCGGCAAGTTGGACTTTCTCTTTGTGCAAATACTGGCAGGCTAATTGCGGAAGCTTGTCGATTTGATTCTTAAGAGCATCATTGACGCGTTTGTTGGCGTAACCGAGGTTGACCGCGGAATACCACATTTGCAAATCGAGAAATGGCGTTTCAGCTGAATCATATAGGTAGCTGCCATCGCAGGTATCGAAAAATTGAGGATGTTCGGCGTAGTGAACGGTGTCACCTTGCGAACAGACGCGGCTCTCGATCTCGAGCAATACTTCTTCGTCGGTGGGCACGCGCGTAGCCGTCCCGGCTGCGGGCAGCTTCACGTTCGCAGGTGCCGGGGCACTATCGACGGTGACGACTTTGGTCGCTGTGGCAATCGACGAGTTCTGCACACCACTCCCGATGGCTGTCGTCTGTAGCTTGTTAAGGAAGGCGGAGCCCGATTCGCTAGTCATACTAATGAAACCCCTGAACGTTTGATGTACTAAATCCAGCTTACACCTTGGCGAATTACACCAGACTTACAGGTCGTCAGTTTAGACCGCGATCATTAGCTTAATCCGAGCATCTCTTGGCAACAGCAATTGCGAAGAACGCCTGTTCATAAGGGTTGCCAATGAGCCCTTCATATCAAGCACGGTCGCCTATGCGACGAAGATTAGAGATGAAAAATTCTTGTAAAC
>CAJCHQ010000464.1 GCA_903970295.1 Bryobacterales bacterium | reverse complement strand
CGCCACCACCACCGCCGCCGCCTGTAAAGCTGCCCATGCTGTTAGCTCTGCCTAAACAGCCAGACCTGATGCGATTGCTCCACGAAGCGCAGCAATATCGTGGTACGACATTTCAGTTGCCCTGGGTCGAAGAGAAACGGGACATTTCCTACACGCTCAACTGCACATTGCACCCGATGGGCGGCGATCCGGAATGGGTTCTGACATCGGGTTTGACGCATCCAACGATTATCTGGACTCACGTTACTGGCGACGTCGAACTGTTACTCAATCTGCTTCTGATGGAGTGTTCGCCAGGAGGCACTGGCGCTCAACCTATCGACCAGTCGGCCAGCCTTAGAAACATCAACGAATTGCTCAAGGCCGAATTCGAACGTCTGGGGCACGCCAGCTTACCCCTGGGGAAAGAGCTGCCTCAGGCTGTCTTACCCGCCTCGCAACCTCCGCAACGCACGACCCAGAACAAAGTGACGACGTCGTCCTTGCAAGGCACTTTGAGCGAGATGCAGGTTTCGGGGTTGCTCCAGTCGATCTCGATCAACAAGATGACCGGACGTCTGTTCGTGAACCAGGACCTTGACGCAGTCGAAGTTTTTTTCGATGAAGGTCAACCTCTGCACGCCGCGACCTCGCAAATGATTGGCGATGCAGCGTTGATGGAAATGCTTACCTGGGAAGAAGGAAACTTCAGTTTCGCACCGGGCGAAAGAACCGCGGAACGCACGATCAAAAGACGTTTTGAAAGCTTGTTGATCGAAGGCGCGGCCTTGCTGGATCAACAGAATTTTTTGGTCAAGAAAGGTCTCAAGCTTGGCTCTTATTTGTTTCGCAAATACGGCAATTTGACCGAGGCACAATTCGAAGGAGCGCTCGCCGAGGCGCCGCCCATCGATATGGGACTACAAAAGCGTTTTTATCAGCAAGTGAATAACAAAAATACTTTGGCTGAAATCCTCAGGCTCGCTCCGCTGCAGAAAACCGAATACATTCCAATTTTATTCAACCTCATATCGAGCACACTGGTTGAACTCTCTGACAAACCTTCGCTGGCCGCGCGTCAGGCTCATCTCGAGGAAATCGGCATCGATCCGACGCTCGTTAGCGCGTCGTTCAAGGCCATCTGCCGTCAAGAATCGGGCATGATGGCTTTTCCTCTTTTTCTGCATTTTCTAGAGCATGAATATCTGCGCTTCGAATCGACACGTTTGCCGTTTACCCTGATTGTTTTCGAAGTCGCTGCGATTCGCGAGAATGGCAGCCTCGACGCGCTGACCGGCCCGGCGGTGAAAGCGCTCACCGAGGCTCTCGAGCAGGTCAAACGGGCAGTTGACTTCGTCGGCCACTTCCGCACATTCGAGTTCGGGCTCGTTTTGCCCAACACCGATATTGATGGCACTCTGGTTTTCTGTAATCGAGTCATGGAAGTGTTGCGAAGCACCAATCTCGGTGGCATTGACGGACGTTCTTTAGCTCTTGCATTTGGCATTTCGGGCGTACCCGAAGACTGTCATAACTTGGGTTTGATGTTGTCGGCGGCGGTCGACGCTAAAGAACAAGCCAAAGAAATGGGCGCGCCCGTAATTGCTTTCCGTTCCTTGTACAAACAAGTTTAATTCTGATCAATGCTAAAACTTTGGGGTTTTTCTGACACAGAAAAATATCGGCTCATCGTTGTGATCGAAACTCACCGATATCGGTAAGCTTCAAATTTCACCGATATCGGTAAGCTCTAAATTTCACCGATATCGGTAAGCTTCAAATTTCACCGATATCGGTGAGTTTTGGGTTTAGTTCTCCCAGCTATGAGCTAGTTCAGCGAGGATCAGCCAGACTTGCACATCTTTGGCAGCTGGGATTTTCTGCAACAGGAATTTTCTGACAAGTACGCAGATCTTGTCGGCCCGCGGAACCCTTTCGCCGTAAGCGTGAGCAATGATTTCCATTTCGATTGGAGCAATCGTTGTAGAGCCTTCGACAGTGAGCAGTCGGACGCTTATTTCTTCCGGCGTCAGTGTCCGTTCACCACAGGTCAGTTCGTGTGCCAGCAGCTCTCGCAGCTGTGTAGCGATCGCTCCGCATTGTGATTTCAATTGTGCATCGGCTACATAAATGTTGGCTGTCGGCATGCAGAATATCTATTGCACTAAGGGGTGAGATCTTTGATTTTGATCGCTTGACCGGCATCGATCAAAGATTGTGGCGGATCGACGTCAGCGGCTTTGTCCGAGTTCGTAAGAGCTTTCTGAGCGTATTGTAATAGTTCGATCGGGATAGGAAAAATCAGTGTTGAATTTTTTTCGGCTGAAACTTCGACCATCGATTGGAGCTGGCGCAGTTGCATGGCGCCTGGTTGAGAGGAGATCACTTTGGCGGCCGCAGCCAGCCGCTCGGCCGCTTGATGCTCGCCTTCGGCAGCAGTGATTTTAGCCCGCCGTTCGCGCTCAGCTTCAGCCTGCCGAGCCATCGCCCGCTGCATCGAGTCAGGAATTTCGACATCTTTCACTTCAACCGCTATCACTTTGATGCCCCAGCCTTCAGTTTGGCGGTCGATGACAGCCGAAAGTTTCGCGTTGATGGCGTCGCGTTCTTGCAGCAATTCATCTAACTCGTGTTGACCCAGAATGCTGCGCAGGGTAGTTTGCGCAATCTGACTGGTGGCGGTGAATGGGTCTTCGACTTTCGTCACCGCTTTGTAGGGATCGACAACCTGGAAAAAGCACACGGCTGCTGTCTTAGCCGAGACATTATCTTTGGTAATTATCTCCTGCATTGGAATCGACATCGTGATGATCCGCAGGTCGACTTTCTTTGTCTGCTGTATGAACGGCACGACGAAATTGAGTCCGGGTCCAATTACGTTGTCGGCTTTTCCTAAAGTGAAGACGACTAATCGATCATATTCTCTGATCACTTTAGTGCAAGTAAGAAGGATACTGCCACCGACGGCCGCGCATAAAAAAAGTGTTTCCAGAATCACGTTATTCTCCTCGCCATAATCTTATTATCATGGCTCCGATCTATCTGAACTGACGTCACAATCACCCGGCTGAGGCTTCGCATCTATCTGGTTAAGGCTTTCCATCTACCTGATCAAGACTTTCTTTCTATTTAAGGGTGCTTGCATTTATCTAATTGGACCACAAATATAAATCCCTGTCTGTTTTTTCTCAGCTCTTGCGTTTCAGTCGAGCGATGAAAAAGCCCGATACCCCGTGGCGGGAAGGCAAAAGCTGTAACATATGCAAGCGATCCAATTCGACTTCTGTTTTGCAGGCTGGACCGGAGATTCCGGGTGCGCACTCCCGCCGGATAAATTCGGGCAACAAAGGCGCAAAATCATCTCCTTCGAAAGCTTCGAAATTTTGCAGGAACCAGCGAATGTTATCGAAATTTTCTTCCGCTTCGATCGAACAGGTTGAATAAACGATGATGCCGCCAGGCTTAACTAGAGTCGCTGCATTTGCCAGAAGTTCGCGCTGCAATTCGACTAGTTGAGCCAGATCACCCGGTTGGCGCTGGTAACGCATATCGGACCGTCTGTTGAGAACGCCCGTACCGGTACAAGGTGCATCGATCAGAACCCGGTCGGCGCCTTGTTCAAATTGGAAAATACGCCCATCACAAGCCACTGTTTCTATATTAGTTAATTCCAAGCGAGTGCGGTTGCTTTTGATCAAGTTCAATCGCGTTTCGCTTACGTCGACAGCGATTATGCGCCCATGGTTGTCCATCATTTCTGCCATGTGTACGGTTTTGCCGCCGGGGGCAGCGCATAAGTCGATTACGACTTCGCCTGCCTTTGGAGCTGTGACCACGGCCACGAAAGCTGCTGCCTCGTCTTGTACAGAGAATAGCCCTTCTGCGTAGCCGGGAAGCTTCAAGGGCGAGCCGTGAAAACTGCTGTTTTTATGGGCAGTTGCCGTGGCTTGACGTTCTCCCCGCTCAATGATCAAACAAGACTCAACCAGTCGGCCTTTCTGACAAGTGATGCCTTCATTGGCAAAGATTTGCTCCAGGCCCTCGGGTGTTATAGCCATTTCGTTGGTGCGCACGGCAAGGACTGGAGTGCTTTGAGAAAATGTCAGTAAGGCGATCGTTTCATTCTTGCCGAAATTTTTCAGCCACCTCTCGACGATCCAGGCAGGCATAGAGTAAGAGGTCGAGAGACGCGCCACTTCGCTGATCTCTGTATCGCTCGAATCATTTGAATTAGCGGCATCATTGTTCGCTAGTTCAGTGGTATCGTTGGCGACACCAATTTCTGCGCCTGCTTTATCCATTTTGCGTACGTGGCTGCGCAGCACGCCATTGGTGAATTTGGCTAGACCCTGGTGCCCAAAGGTTTTAGCCAACTCAGTCGCCGTGTTGAGCACCGCCGATGGCGGCAGGTTAGGCATGAAGATCAACTGAAACAAGCCAAGGCGCAAAACGTTTTTTAGCGCCGCCGGCAGTTTATCCAGCGGTCTTGAACTCAGTTGAGCCATAGTCTCGTCCAGGCTCATGCGATGCCGCAGTACGCCCTGCACAAGCGCTGTAACAAAACCACGATCGCGTTCAGATAATTCGTTGTGACGAAATGCACCAGCAAGGGCGAGATTGGCATAAGCATTTTCCCGCTCGACTGTAAGCAGAATTTCAAGCGCCAGTTTACGCGAGCGCAGACCGGCTTTGACTTTTTTATCCGGTTGAGTGGTTGCTGGCGACGTTCTCGACACTTTTGGTGTATTGGTATCGGTGTCCGAGTTTTTTCTCCTCGAGCTCATACTTGTCGACCCAGGGGTTCGCCGCCTTTTAGCCGAGCACCATTAGCCCAGCTGCGAGCATTCATTTTCTGCTTGTTAGCCGGCTGAACATCATTCAATTCGATCAACTCGAATCCGTCGGGACCGCAGCTTACATATACCTTGTCACCTTCGAGCTGGATAATTCCTGGCCGATCTTCAAGTGAAGCTTTGTCAGTCAACTTTGTTTTTAGGATT
>CAJCHQ010000463.1 GCA_903970295.1 Bryobacterales bacterium | reverse complement strand
CAGATGGTAACGAGCCGCGGCGTCTTGGGGCGCTAGTTGTGCACTCGTGTAAAAATATTGCGCCGCTTTCTCATAATCGCCGCCGTTGTAGAAGACCATGCCCTCGGCAATGTAGTCATGCGCATAGCAGACACTCTGGCTGAAGACCAGAGCGCTGATAGTGAACAGCTTGATGCGGCGGAATGCCACGATTCGGTTTCAAGACCAACGCGGGAACTACCTCACCATTGTACATAAAATTTTGAATCTTTTTCAAGAAATTTGCCATCGGCAAAGCCCGCTAATCCCGGCACCGCGACTCTTCTGGTATGCTCACCATGTTTATGTCCGAAAGTGTACGAGAGTATCCTGCTAAGGATGAACTGATGTCGACAATCGCAATTCGAGCCGCCAAAAGTGCAGTAGCAATCGCATTAATCCTGGCTGCCGTGACACAGATTGAATCAGCACACGCCTCCGACGAAGACAACGCGATCATGCCGGGCAAAAGTGTCGGTCACGTCAAATTGGGAATGAAAGAAGGCAAAGTCACGCAATTAATCGGAAAAGACGAAGGAGGCTGGTCTGCGCCATCGGGCATCAAGGTCGTGAGATATCAGAGAAAAGATCCAAACGCGGATTCAACAATCCGAGTCTTCTACGACCGCAACGACAAGGTTGCCCAAATCGCATCCGTCACTCCGATTCCAGCCACCGCGGATGGTATCTCGCTAACTTCGAGCGTGGCCGAGGTGAAAAGGAAATTTAAAAACATCGAACGCTTCCAATATAAGGGCAAAGACGAACGCGTCGATTATTACGAGGATTCAGGGCGCGGAATCGCCTTCAAGTTTGTCTGGAGCGAAGAGGACGAGAAGCCGAAAAAGTCGCTCCAATCGATTGTGGTTTTTTGGCCAGGCAACCACATCATTCCCGACTCTGACGAGATCAATTTCTGACCCTATTGAGCCAATCATGCTTGTCAAGCAGCCCTAGCTGGGAACCAAATCTGGTCGACAGACGACATCCGGTGAGAACTGGATTTGGAAAGGTCGAGATCATGCAAAAGTTGTCACATAACCACTCGAAATTTGACGATTTCAGACGCTCTTGCGAATCATCCTCAGCCTTTCTTTGCAGAGAATTGGAAAACCGCATGGCTGACTTCTCCGCCGAAATGAATTTGCTGGTGCTCAAAGTCAAAAGCGCCAGTCGTAAAGTCGGAGCCCTGATTTTCAACCAGGACCCAAGCGTCACCAGGCATTAGCGCTTCGACACTGGCCCTTCGACAATAGCCCTTCGACAATAGCGCTTCGACAATAGCGCTGCGACATCAGCCCTCGGCACCAGTCCTCCGGCGTTAGCCCTCGGCACCAGTCCTCCGGCGTTACCCTCGACACAAGTCCTCCGACCCTAGCCCTCGGCACCAGTCATCCGACCCTGGCCCCTGCGAAATTGTGATCCTCTAGTCCCTATCTGTAAGTCCCGAGATTTAGCGCTCGACTTCGATTGAAACATTTTGGCAGTTTTGCAGTCAGTCGGTGAACCCAAACGGAGCATTGCCATGCCTCAGCGACGACTCACCTCTGCCACCAAAGATACGACCGGGAAGCCCACTCGGGCTAAGCATCCTCAGATCGCCCACCGCATCCCTGGAAGGATTCGTATCAAATTGCCTAAATCGCTCGATGACAGCCAGATGAAGTTCCTGATCCAGGATCTCAAGATGTCGCCTGAAGTGAAAAAGGTGTCGTTCAACCGCTCCTCGCTGGTGATCGAGCACAATGATGACGAAAAGACACTGACTGCCGCGGGCGAAGCCCTAGACAGAGTTTTTCCGGGATTTACCAGATGGTCGGACGGAGTCGACACTGAAATCGCCAAGGCAGTAGCCGACCCTTGGGTAAATAAAATTCTTCCTCTAGGATTCTTC
The DNA here is from genome assembly GCA_903970295.1 of Bryobacterales bacterium. Next base: position 4,131 of record CAJCHQ010000463.1, on the reverse strand, counting down.
GGCGTCGCTGTCTACACCGGCATCCAAAATGGCGCCATCCTGGCTGGAGAAAGTGCATTCGCTCTAGCCTATGTGGCTTTCGATCTGTATTGGAAGTTTCAGCAAGAAAATGTTATACGCAAGATCGAAAAAGGTTTGTCGGCTAAAGACAAAGAAAAGCTCGAACAAGATTAACAAAATGCTTCTGCTATAGTCGATTTAAGTTGCTTAGAGACAGCGCTCCACAGATGTCGACCTCTTCTTTTGATATACCAAACTCCCAGCCTCGTTCGAGTTTCGCCACTTTGTGCTCTTTGTCCGGTGCGAGCACTTCTGAGGAAAAGCTGGCGGCAGAAAATGCCATCGAGCAGATTTATGAACTGATCGGGCAAGAGCCACCAGCCATTATTTGGTGCCGGAGCGCCTACCAACTCCTGACTCTGCCTTCATTGATTTTCGCAATCCTGCACAGCGATCTCTGGCATTTCATTTATGGAGAGCTCACCGGCGAGACAGCACTGACGGATAAACAATGGCAGCAACAGTGGAACGAAGCATGGTCGGAAATCTGGTTGAATGCAGGCGCCCCTATCCTCTACGGAATCAACGCTACCAGCCGCATCGGTCACGAATACGGATACCTGGAAGGCGCCATGATCTCCGACTTGAAGCGAGCACTGGCCAATAATTTGCGCAACTCGCGGTGGCAGCATGCACAGAAAAATCTCAAACGCGAGATGTACAGAAAATTTTGGTATGCCCCTCGCGGCGGCATGTTCGAGAATAATTTCTATGAAACAATTTCCGACTGCTCGAATACAGTGTTCGAAGAATGCGAGAAAACGTCGTACTTGAAAGACGAGATTAGCGATTTAATCGAGCACGCCAGCTTACAAGGGCAAGCCCTCGTCGAATTTTTTGAAGGTTTCGGACAGAGGCTAGGTAGCGAACCGAATTTACAATTCGCCCGCGTACATTGGACAGCCGAAAATTTGGAATGGATGGCGACGGCCCAATATCTGCTTCAACTGACTGCCGATACATCTCTGCGATCCATCACTGATCGACTGCTACCATGGTTAACGCTCGGCATTGCGACAAGCGGTGTGCTTCCATTTCCTGGTGCGGTTTTCCTCTGCGAACGACCGCTGACGTGCACTCTCAGCGAACGTTTCCAACTTCATAATGACAGTGGGCCTGCTCTCACCTATTCAGACGGCTTGGCCCAATACATCTGGAACGACATTGTCGTGCCCGAAAAAGTAATATTGGAGAAAGATTCGATCTCGGTCGAAGAGATTGAAAAAGAAACCAACGTCGAAATCCGCCGCGTCATGCTGGAGATATACGGTGAAGAGAGATACGTTCGCGACTCCGGCATCGAAGCAGTACATGAAGATGCCACTGGTATTCTTTACCGCAAAGAATTCTCAAACGATGAAGCGTTGGTGATGGTGAAAGTAATTAACTCTTCACCGGAGCCTGACGGCACTTTTAAGCACTATTTTCTGCGTGTCCCACCAGACATCAAAACGGCCCAAGAGGCTGTGGCCTGGACATTCGAATTCGAAGACTTCGAAGATTACGATCCCGAGATCGAAACCTGAAAAAATAGACTGTCAGATTTTGTGCGCGAAAAAAAGACGGCTACCCCCCCGATGAATAACTCACCGATATCGGTAAGATTTTGGTCAAAGACGATTTGCCTAATTCCGTCAGATATCCGCCGAACTTTTCTGACATTAAATTTTGAGATCCAAATCCGGAATTGTTTTCAGGAGAGGTTGTTTTTTTCCATTTTCAGCCCGTGAATATCAGCCAAGGCGAACGAAAGCCAACCTTGCCCCGGAGAAAGCTGGAAAGCACGCAAAAATATGTGGCGCGGCGCAGTTAGCTAAAGCAGGGATACTCGGCGCTCCTTGGGGTAAGCAATTGTGGTATGTCGTGATTCGAGCCAGAGTTTCGGCCGCTTCGCTCTCCCAGTTGAATTGGTTTTCAAAGATCTCTTTGACGATGGCAAACGACACAGTGCCAAAGAAGTCTTCCAGATCGATATTAATAACAATCTCCTGATTAGCACGTGGGCGGGCATCGGCGATTTTGCCAGAAGCCCGTCGAGAATCACCCGTTGAGTTATTTTCAGTTGACCACGTGGAGATCACATGGTGCGTAGACCTCCCGAACGCTTCGGTTGGTCGAATACGCAATAAATACTGACGGCAAATTCAGCTAACTAATTCCATCAAGAACTGGGCGAAAGCCCCAATTCCTGACAGACATCGGTCAGACTAAAAGCGGATCTAAGTTTCATGTGCACCGATAACGGTTGCGTGGCGGCAGCGTTCTGTCACTCTCAATCTCGACTGGCGACTCGCCAGTCATAATTTCGTAATCGTGTTGATTATGCGCGAAATTTTTGCCCGTCAAGCAGAATTTAGCAAAAACTGACAGAGAATTGTTCAAGAGCCGTGCTTACGAGCTATCGAGGCCACGCTCCGCGTGGATATTCGGTGATTTGATCAGGATAAATATCGTGAGTGTAGATTGTCACTACACGGTCTTGCAGCCAAAGAGTCCAGTTCTTGTCGATTGTCGACGCATAATCTGCCGCTAATTTCCCGAGAGCCGAATTCGAGCCTTTCTGTTGGGGCAAATTAGCAGTAACTATAGCTTGAGTCGATTTCTGATTATATGGTCCGCGCAAATAATCGCTCAAGAAAGGCGGCATTCCCCAACCGAGCTCATTTAGCACGTCTTTTATGCCAGCCTTTTGCTCTTTTAACTCTTTGTCGTGATTTTTCAGCCATTTGTAAGTGGTGGCACACACGCTACCATTGTAGTCGACGGAAAGATTAGCCAATCGTGACTTCTTATGAACAGCTCGGCGTGCATTACATTGATCGTCGATGTCTTTTGCTTGAATTTTGTAGACCTCAGTTAGCTTTTTCATCGCTGGTGTCATCTGCTCGAGCTTAGGTCTGTATTTAACACCTTCTTTTTGTAGAACTTGAAGCAACTTTTCATTCGTTAATCGATAAGGATAGAAGACATGCATCAGAAGCAGAAGTGCCTCTTCACGGTGCTCTTGCTTGTGATCGCTGTGACTGAGTTGGATCAACCTGCTACATTCGTCACTTATTGCTTTAGGGCGATCGAAAACTGCCTGCTGAATTGGTCCGATATCGCTGCGCAGAAGATCAGCCTGATTCACCGCTTGAGCGTGTGCCGCGAGAAATACTGAGCTTTGCCAGGAGAGAAAACAAATGAAGGTAACTAGGGTTTTTTGTCTAAGCGGAAATCTGTCATTAACCAAGTTTCTCTGGCTAACCAAATTGATCGCGATCATTTTTATTTCCATTCAGTTGGGCATGAAGCGACCTTGTGCCCGCGAGACCAAGCCTCTATACCCTTCCAATTGAACATTCATTCACAAAAATGAGATACAACACGATAGTTAATGACATAAGCAAAACAAATTCCGGCAGGATTCGCCCTGTCGACTTCTCAAATGTTAGGATCATCGTCACAAGTCCACCCCTCAAAACGGTAACGCTATGACCATTTTTGCTCTGGAGCATGCATTCCCCACACTAAATGCAAGCGAAATCCAGCAGTTAGAGCCACTCTCGGAAAGGCTAGAATTTAAAGATGGAGAAACTGTATTTCATGCCGGGGAGCCTGAACCGAGCCTATTCGTCGTGGAGCGCGGCTCGATCGACATTATCAATCCGTCCGATGATGACAGATTGATTATCACGCACAGAGTCGGGCAATTCTCCGGCGACATCGATTTATTGATTCGCCGGCCGGTCATAGTCACTGGTATCGCCCATGGTCAGACAAACGTTTTGAAAGTATCAGGTAAACATTTGCATGAGGTGCTCAAGAAGATTCCCGCACTTTCAGATAAGCTGATGGTCGCTTTCCAAATGCGTCGTGAACTACTAACCAACACCAAAAAAATCGGTCTGAAAGTCGTCGGACATGCACGCTGCCGCGACACTACAGTTCTGCGCGAATTCCTCTACAAAAACTTCGTACCTTTTACCTGGTACGACTCCGAAACAAAAGAGGGAATGAAAACATTCGAATCGTTAGGCTCTCCCAGTAATTTGCCGGCGGTGTTATGTGCCGACGGCACCTTGCTGATTC
>CAJCHQ010000462.1 GCA_903970295.1 Bryobacterales bacterium | reverse complement strand
CACTATGCGCTGGGCCAGGGCTTTCACCATCGAAGTCTTTCCGGTGCCGGCAATGCCGGTAATGCAGGGATTAGGCTTCAACTTACGGCACAGAACAGCAATCATGAAGTCGATCTTGTCTTCGCCTCCGAAGTAGGGTTCGAGTTTTCCTTCCTCGGCTAATCGCGTCAAGTCGACGGCGCCGTTTGCCAGAAGCGCTGAGTCGGCTTTCAAGCGAGGGCGACCCTCCGCACGGTAGGCGACTGTGCGCGGAGGTAAGTCCTTCCGTTCAGCGTCTGCTTCTGCCTGCAGTTGGATGAGTGTGGCTCTCAACTGTTCGCTCCAGTGGATTCCGGCCGCATTTGTAAGTTTCTCGCTGACTGGGTTGTCGGTTCTCAGCATTGCCATAAACAAATGCACCACGCGCACTGGTAGTACGGCTGGCTGCCCAGAGGTATTTTCCAGTGGTGGCGGACCCTTGGCTTCTTCAGCCGCGAGGTTCATAAGCTCCAGCACAATTGCTTCCATCGGCACGTATACCGCGGAGTAAGGCAGTTCAATCTCGAGTTCGGCCACTCTGATATTGACGCCGACTCCAGACAGAAAGCGGCGAACGACATCATCGAGATTTCTCTTGCTGATCATCGCAAAAAGTATCGTCGCCGGTCCCATCGCCGCCTTGTGGTGCTGTGCGTAGCGTGCTGCCAGCTTTAGCACTTCTGTGGTGTCAGGGTGAAGGTTGTTAGGAAATTCCATTTTGAAACTCCGAATTGTTTGTTGCTCGGTTGCGTGCTTATTCGGTTAAATGCTTGTTGGGTTGTTAGCCATTGTGCTTGTGCGCGGCGTGCTTGCTCCCATCTTGTTTACTTACTTGCTAACTTTCTTACTGGCCTGCCCGAGTGCTCGCCTTAGTTGACCCAACTGTCACTGGCGTCGGGAGATAGGCGCGTCGAATCGACAATTTGCTGGAACTCGACGAGTTCTTTTCTGAGGTGTTCAGACCAGCGCAAGCCATAAAGTCGTTCCAGTTTTTCCGCGAGCGGACATTCAGTTTTTAGAATTCCCATTAGAAAATGCACGATGCGAACTGTTCCACCGGCGCTTTCGACGAGTGCATTTTGTTCGACTACCAATGCCTGCGGAGAGAAATTGTCCCAACCTTGGAGTTTTGCTGCAGGCACAGGCGATTCGCGCACTTCGAATTCTTCGAGGCCGACACCGTGCATAAGCAGAAACTCACTGACGGTAAGATCTGTGCTTTTCAGCATGAATCCGAGAAGGATTTCTGGTGTAACTTGCTCTCGGCTCAGTGTGGAATGTTGTCGGGATTTTTCCAAGACCTGTTGGAGGTCTGGGTGAACATCAATACGGACTGCCATAAAAAACTCCTCTGCTGGGTTCGAAAACTTGACCGTCGCGCTTTGCGTGCAAAGCTGTCGGAGTGCTTTATTACGTGCAACTTTTTTACTAGCAACTGGAGTTTCTGGAGGACGAGTTGGGATTCCCTGGTAATGTCTATACTGAAGTGGGTTTTCCTGATCTTCTAAAAGAGAAACGTACTCTTCCGGCTTAACCGATTGGAACGTTCAGCGTCTATTCTTGGAAACCAGCTCCAGCTCAGTAGATCGTGTAATCTCATCAAGATCTGCCATTTGCAGGTAATTCAGCCAGGTAGTTGTAGTCGATCGCGGACCGCAAGATGTTCGCTTGACTGTCTACAATTTGTTTGTGTAACTGTTGTTCGAAGCAAATCGAAGGAGATCGGATCGGATCATATCGAGGCATTTCGGAACGCACTGCCAACTTGTTTAATTGATGCGCAGACAATTTTGATGGTTGGCTCAACCTGAAAATTTTATCTCGCCTACTGCTTCGCCCAATCCCGATTCTTGCTTGATCCTTCAAGCTCTCTTTTGGTATCTGTGAATAATCAATCCGCTTGTTTCAACGTCGAATCCACGAAAAACCTCTAGTAAACCGCTCTTATATCGCTGGCTCGCACCACTGGGGGTGTCGAGTCGAGACTTAAAGAACTGCCGTTCGTCAATTCATCGAGAGTTCTCATCGACTTGACGCCACGGTCTCGGTGCATATCTGTGCATATCGGTGCATATCGGCACGTGACCATGTGCATCTCCTCACATCTTTCACCAGTAACGCTCGCGCGTTGCTCAATCAGGTCGCTTGCTCCGCCCGGGAGGTCAAAATGCAATTAACAAACTCGCGCGTACCGAAAAAAAGTTACCACGTCGTAGCTCCCGGTCGCGGCACTGCTACGTTTACATTTCTCGCTGGCTTCTATCTCGGCATGAGGCTGGCTGGGGTGAAAGTGATCACGGCTGGTGGACCTAGCGGTGGATCTCCCGTGTCAATCCTGTTCAAGTGTGGGATGCAAGAAGCGACTATAGCCGCGATGGCGGCGACGATTGTCTCGAGGGATCTGCTCGATCTCAAGTTGGCAGCCGGCCCGGGTTCATGGCGCGCGCAACTGGCATTCATCGACGCAGTCCTGATGCGCCGGGTGTACGAGAAGCTGTTGCCCACTAATGCCCTTTTCGGCACGGAAAGATTCGGGCAGTTCTTTGCGCGCCATGTGCATGCGCTCATTGGTGAGGACAAAGAACTACCCGATGGTTTCTGGACGGTTTCGATCGCTGTTGCCAGTAACGGTGGCAGGCAGAAAGTCGTCTTTACTTCGCAAGGCGTCTGGGTGCAAAACGAGTCCGGGTGTTATGACAAAGTTTCTGACGAGCTGCCCCCAGTGGGAGACATTCTCAGGTCAACTATCGCCATCCCGGGCATCCTGGAACCGATACCAATGGAAATTGCTGGGAAGATTTTCTTGTTCTACGATGGTGTGCTTTCAACCGACGAAAAGCACTGCCCGACCAGTCCTTTGATCCAAATCCTGGGTCAGACTCTGGCGTCGACTATTATTTTCGACGCCGGTGAAGAACCGCGCAGCTTTTGGCATCCAATCTGGACCATCAAAAGTTGGTTTCAAGATTGGCTCTACTGGCTTGTCTGCCGCAGCTGCTATGTCGGTCGCACGATTGTGGAAGACGATGCCGCAGCGATTGTGATCAAGCCTAAACCGATGCGAATTCCGTCGATGTCTCTTAAGGTCGGTGAAATACCTAAAATTTGCGCCATTCTCGAGGGCTGTCGAGCCACTGTCGAGGCTCTTCACAAAGCGGGTGTATGCGACGATCAGCCATTGATTCTGGTGCGAAAAATTATCAAAGAGGTGCAGATAATTATTCGCCGTCGTCGCTCGCTGCTCTTCGGAGACGAAGAAAAAGCTCGGGTCGAAATAGAAGCCTTGCTGGCTCGCCACAATCTCTTTGACCTCAAAGCACAGCCTTACTTGATAGGAGGAAGTGATGCCGTTTCTGGACGGATTACGCGTACGAAGAACGCCGTATAACCAGGCGCCGCTAATTATGAGCGGCTACATGTTTCCTCGCGGCGAGCGAGACCGCTTTCCTGGGGACGGCGGTCATGAATTATATTGGGAATTGAGAGGAAAGGCGGATGGGCGCCCACTGCTCTATGTGCCTGGTGGTCCAGGGCGCGGAATTGCCCACTCCGTCTGGAATTTATTCAACCCCAGACGTTGGAAAATTCTCCTCTTCGATCAGAGGGGAGCTGGGCGCAGTCAGCCGTTCGGCAGTCTTGTCGATAACACTACACGAGACTTGATCAGCGATTTAGAAGAACTGAGAGAGAAGTGGGGCATCGACAAATGGACTGTGTTTGGCGCAGGCGCGGGTGGTACTTTCGCATTAGCGTACGCACAGCAACATCCGCAGCGCGTGACTGAAGTTATTGCCAGTCATCCGCTCTTGTTCAGAGAACAAGACATCGACTGGCTCTTTAAACCAAAGGTTGGTTTGAGCGAGTTGATGCCAATGCAATTTGCGCAGTTTGTTAGACCGATAGCGCGTATGGAAAGGAGCAATCTTCTCGAAGCGTATCATAGGCGGTTCTGTGGCGACAATTCAGCGTATACCACTGAAGAAACGCGCAGATTCGTCGAAGCCTGGTCGATTTGGGAGAGCGTCAATAGCGGCATCCCGGCGCCCGACTTGACTGATCCCGTGGCGTTCAAGCAGGCCAAAAATTTGGCCCGCATCGAGTGCCATTATTTTATAAACAGGGCATTCCTCGCAGAAGGCCAGTTGCTTACAAAAATGGACGCGTTACGACAGCATAAAATTCCTGGCTTCATCATTCGGGGAGAGAATGACCTTGTCTCGCCGGAGTCCACGTCCCTAGCCATTGCCCAAGCCTGGCCAGAGGCGAGAATGATCAAGGTCCGCGGCACGCATTCACTGCGAGATCCAGCAGTGCAGAGAAGTATTTTGAGGTTGACCGGCGAAATAGCTGGATGCGGTTGCCTCTTCTAATAGTGAGCTGCGAGCGCTAGTACGCTCTCGGCTGAAAGTATTGGAAGCACCAACGCAATACCGCGTTGGTGTTGAGCAATGAAATCGAAACGTGAAGGAATCGAAAAATGGCTACTGATTATTCTGATGCACTCAGGTTTAATGCTAACGGTTTCCCTGAACTTCTGTTCGAGGATCTGGTCTTCTCGTGTGAACCCCGCTCCCCTGAGAACGGAAGAGGTGGGGTTCTCAATTTGTTAGATAAATTCGGTGCAGTAAAAGTGGAAGGCACGGGTGATGCGCATTATAACTTCCCCCCCGTGGAAGACGTGATGCTAGCTGTCGTCGCCATGGCAACCGACAACATCAAAAAGGCCGAAGAGCGAGCCCGGCAGCGTCAGATGGCGGCCGCTCCGGAGAACGAGAACCAGAGCGATGAGGCTGGGTCAGCGACGGCTCACAAGGCGCCGCAGCCTGCAATCATTGCTGAAGTTTCCGAGACTGGCTCATCAAATTTGGTCGTTCTCCCAGAGAATACGGGAGTGGATTCCACTCTCTTTGCTGTAACTCTATCAATTCTGGACACAATGAACAGCAGTCGGCACAGTCACCTGGCGAGCGAAAGGTTCGATGAGATTATTGGTGCATACAGGCGCATGCTCGCCGAAATTGACGCGGGTACAATCGATAAAAAGCGCAGGTCATCCACTGAGTCGCTACTGGCACACACCATAGAATTGAAAGCTAACTACGAAAAGCTAATTCCACGCGCAGAAGGTGCCTTAACACAAATCTTCGCCCAAATAGATCCCACAGTCCTTGCCCAAATTTCGGCTCAATGTCTGGATGTTATTTACGAGCGAATAATCTCAGTGGTGTCTATGTATGCGGCGTCGGTCTCTCAAGAATTGGATAACTTATATCCGGTGACGAATTTCTTAAGACAGTACTTGGACGCTTGCCTGCACCTGTTTGAAGTCGGTCCGGACGGCTGTATCATCTGCCCGCCAGGTATCGAGGGTGGACAAAACAGAAACTCAGTGGCCGTGCTGCTGGGGCAAGATGGACCCGCCACCATTCCTGGTGCAACGCCGATGCTGAAGGGTCCGATCGGTTTGAGTCTCTACCTGTTGTCAGAAGAGCTCATGACGACGACTTTTTTTCAATGTCCGACCTGGGCCCACGAGACAGGTCATGGCATTCTGGAAAGTACTCAACTGAAGAAAGGGTATGCAGCCAAGATCGCTAAAAGGCTTCTAGCTAATGGCAAAGCCGGTCAATACAATTTCATTGGCGAGTTTGTCTCAATGGGCGAACAGAAGGTGCCCACCCTGATGTGGCTGATCATGGTCATTCTTCAGGAACTACCAGAAATTGCTCCTGACTGCAATCTGGGCGGTGTTGCCCAGTCGGGACCGGCTTTCGTGAAGGCGTGCCTGCCACTCTTCGTGGCATACAATTCACGTCAGAAAGGCGTTTTAGCGACTAGTCAGGGTCTGCGGTCAAATTCCACCTTAGAAATTGTGCAGCTTCCCGACGGCAAAATAGTGGCTCGCACCGAGACCCATATGCCTGACTGGCCCCGCGCTTTTGCGTGCTGGTCTCTAACCTTGGCAGAATTTGGATTCAAGGATGACGCTGATACTTGCCGAAAGCTGGCACTTCAGGCTAACCGCTTCGAAGCGCCAGAGTTTCTCGAGTGGGTGAACCGGGAGCGTGGTATAACAGTGCGCCTCCCCGCGGCGGACTATTACCTCGTGCTGCCTGACGTCGTGGACATTCTTGTCAATGAGCAGATGGACGAGTTAGGAGGATTATGCGCCAAAGATATTCTCAATTGGACTCCCAAGCGCCAGGAGAAGGTGCTGGAGCTAGTCAAGATGCTCTTTGTGCTCTTTCAGACTAACAAAATAGAGATTCCCGCCTCCCTTGAAAACCGCGACGTCAATCCCAATTATTTGGGAGCGGCGTTGGCTGAATTTTACTGGCAAGCGGTGAGCGATGGTTTTGCATCCGCTCAGATTATCGAGCGTCTTTGCGAGCCTAAGCCAGAGTTCGGCGGCCAAGTCCCACTGGTCTATCTCATGCAGTTGTTCGCCGAAAGGCAGAAAAAACTGGATGCGGAGAAAGAAGCAATGTGCGCAGCGGATAAAGCCTCTTGCCCCAACCCGGACACTGGCGAAGATCTTGAACCTGGCGAGGATCTTGATCCTGGCGAAGATCTTGAACCTGGCGAGGATCTTGATCCTGGGAAGTGACACTGGAGTTGGCTCCGCGGGCTGACCTCTGGGTTGAGCTATGACTGATACCAGCGGTGGGGACTGTGTTCCTTCCGCTGTCTCACTACGGCGGCCGAACGAAAGTCGAAATTTGATAATCGAAATTCGAAAGTCTAAGTTTGCCGCTTCGCTACGCATGAACAGTGTTGGCACCGCCAGTAATATCAAGCCTTTCAATGGCGTTTTGTCCCGCACAAACGAATTTCTCTAGAAAATGGATCGTCGAACATGGCTACGAAAAAGCAACCACCAGTGACATTCGACCCAGAACAGATGGTCGAAATGGCCGCAGCAGGATTGACTCCAGAAGATGTTCTGGGGCTGATCGCAGCTGAGAGAGAACACGTTCTGCAAGTTACAAGAAACCCGGTTACCTATCCGGCGCCGGAAGAGTTCTATACGCTCGGCCCTGAAAAAGCCTCCCAGATGGGCTTCCAAAGCCTCATTCGAGGTGGTGATTGTTCTCAGTGGGAAGATGAGGATGAGAAGTTTCCCGGGCTGAAGAGGGGGCGGCGGAGAAAAAACTCCAAAAATCGAGAAAAAGAGGGAAAGCACCGAAAACAGGGCTCGACCAGCAAGCGCCCGCTCGTAGATCCTCTCGTCGTCTGTGGCGAAGTCGAACGAATCACCAGAGACTTCCCTGACGCCGCAAACGTTGAGGAACTCGTATTTCAATGGTTGAACTTCGAGTACCTGGAGACTACAAAGGCCAAATATTTCCTCGCTACGTATCTCGAACTCGCCCGCATGGCACACATATTCGGCGGTGCCGAGCTGACGCGCGAAGGACTCCAGGTGATCGCGAGTGAACTCTCGAATAAACACCGGCAGGGTAACCTGGCAAGCAATGCACCAGACCGGTACCAAGTATGGGCCGGTACTCCGAACGGTATGGGCCAGGGCCAAGGTGCCATAGTCGACACCGAAAGATTTGAAGTCACGGCTTTCTACGAGATAGATTCGGTGAAAAACGTCTTTAACATTCCGAATCTGCGCGCGACTTTCGTAATTGAAGGTCGCGACAAGAAGACTGGGCGGGAGTGGCTCTTCACTCTCGACCACCTGAAATCTATGCGCGGTGGTGCAGAGGCTACCGCCAAGGTCAGGCGCAAACAAGTCGAAAACTTGGTCGGTTACATCGGGACGGGCGAACCAATCGAACAGTTGGAGATCGTGACATTGACGGTGTTCAACATCTGGCAGAATTGCGTGCATTATCGGACCACGGTGTTTTGCGCACAGTGTGCAGGGTTCGCGACGGTGAGAGCGGTGAGAGCGGTGCTCGCATAAAATTCTTTTCGGCAGACTGGAACTCCATAGTCAACGTCGCCAGAGATGTTACGGGAACATTCGAGCAGGCAGGCTATTTTCTCGTTGACCCCGAAAATGATTGCCCGACCCAATGGATGGGTAGCCGGCTGGACGCTCCATTCGTAGCTGTACAAATTGGTAGGAAAATCGTACCGATCGACTGTAAGTAATACCGGCTCGCAATAAGCGCGAGCTTCTGCTTCTTTTTTGGAAAATATCTCGGCTGATTCTCATTGAGCAGACAATGAGAGCGCCGGGTCATCATGTACGGAGAAATGTATGTCTGGACTGCCCAACAACGATAACAAGAAGCTGGCCTGCGATCGTGAGCTACTGGTTAGTAAGTCCAAACAGTTGGCCCGTGATGCTGCCAGTATTAATGGCGCTGACGGCGGTTGCTGCGTGGCGATTGCGATGCCGGGTGAGGGTGAGCGTGAGCTCAAGCTTAAGTTAACTCGGCAGCAATATTTATAGAAAACCCTGAGGTGAATTCCCTTCTGCAAGACATTTCAGCCGGTGAGAAGATCGTTTTCGTCTCAATTTGCATGAAAGACGAATACACTTGGCCGCCTAAGGGCTTCTTTCAGTTTCTGCATTCGGAAGCCCTTATCTACCCTGCTCAGGCTTGTGTCTTGTTCGTCATCCCGAAGATCTATCATCGGCACTTTTCCATATCGCTGCCGGAATTGGTAGAAGCCATGCAGTTCGCTGAAGATACTCGAGACACTTCTGTTACTGTATCCAACTGGAGAGTTCGGCAAGTAACTAGTCACCAGTGACAGGTGAAAAGTACTACTCACTAATTACTAACTCAAATGAACTCATAAATGCCCCTCTACTTTAAGTGCGGAGAAGGTGAGTTGCTCTTCACTCTCGCGCCATGTTTACAGCTGAAGTTGTGAACATGGCAATTTTGTCGCAGGCAAAAATCATGCGCCTGAGGTCAGGAGTAAACTGAATGTCTCAAACAAGCACCGAATCGGAATCTGGTGATACCACCCGCAGGGTCAACCGAATTGATGTGTCCACGTCGACCTGGATGTTTTCAACGGTTCATTGGCACAGCTCAAAGCACTTTTGATTCCCGAAATTTGATCGAAACGAAACAGGAAGAAAGGACTAAATCCATGAGTGCTGGTAAAGAAGGTATCCAAGATGGCGCGAAGACGAACGAGCTTGGAGGAGGAGCAGAAGGTTCGCCTCGCGCGCCAGGCAGGTCGAGACCAGGCACCTTGCCTCCGGCTCCCAGTTTCTCTGAGGGAAGCGATCCTCGCGACCCTCATCCAGTAAATTCAAACAGATTAAACAATGATGAGGAAGAGATTCTGGGCGGGTCAAAAGACTAGTCGAATCCGATCCCATTCGCTTTTCGCCCGATGAACCGATCGGG
>CAJCHQ010000461.1 GCA_903970295.1 Bryobacterales bacterium | reverse complement strand
AATTAGCCAAGTAAGCATCGTAATCGACATCATTCAAATCCATCGTGGGCATTTTCATGCTCGACATATTTTTCATCCCAGGCGGGTCTTGCATGTCGGACATGCCCTTCATCTCGGACATGCCCTTCATCTCGGACATGCCCTTCATCCCGGACATGCCTTTCATCTCGGACATGCCCTTCATCCCGGACATGCCTTTCATCTCGGCCATGTCTTTCACTCGTGACCGCCGAAGGTCGGCGTAAATTTCTTCAGGCGCGCGAAATGAATAATCACTGAGCAAAATCACAACTTCTTGCTCATCGGCCGAATCTTGGTCAGGATCGCGCACAATCAGCGGTGCAGCCATCAGTCGAGCATCCTGAAACCCTTGATGTGAGTGCATCCAGTGAGTACCGCCAGGCACGAGAGGAAAATCGTAGGAGCGACTGGAATTAGGCTGTATCAATGGTTGCGTGATGATAGGAACGCCGTCCTGGTCATTTGGTGGGTGAAGCCCATGCCAATGAACTGAAGTCGCGTCATTCATTCCGTTCACCAATTTCACTCGGAACGGTTTTCCTTTGTCACCATAAATAATGCCAGATTTGTCTGGTGGCACCAGAGCGAGAGCATCCGCTGTTTTACCATCGATTGAAAGAGTGCGCGATGTCGCCTTGATCAAAATCTCGTCCGCGGTCTGGGCAGCCGAAGCTTGGCCGACCACCCCATCTAATGCACCGAAGGCAACGGCCGCACCAGCACCAACGGCACCCAAAATTAATTCGCGCCTGGAAATATTTTCATTCATTTGTAACTCTGATGATGCTGAGGATAGTTACGGGATGCCTGTCGGGCGAGTAATGGGTATCCTTGAACTCGCTAATATGAAATCGTTAGCAGACTAATTCTACAACTAATTGCTAGCGCGGAAGAGCAGGTTTGCGCTTGCCCAAAGAGCGCTTCTTGCCCTCTTGCTGGATAATATGCGCGCTGACAATTGCTTTGATCAATCCAGGAAAGCGTTTGTCGATCTCCATACAGCGAGAGGTATTGTGCATCTCTACACCTCGTCGTTCGGCCCGAATTAGACCAGCTTCTCTCAAAGTCTTGAAATGGCGAGAGAGAGTCGATTTATTCGTATTCTGTTCACTTACATTAAGGAAGTCGGAACATATTAATGAACATTTTGAGTTTGCTATTTCCGCAAAAATTGCCACTCGTACTGGATCGGAAAGTGCGTAGAGTATGTCCTCTACAGTTATATCGTCGACTGATGGGTGAAAAAGCGTTCTCATATTTAAATGATACATGCATTTGACAGCTTGTTCCATAGTTGCTATGTTTGCAACTATGGAAGTAGTGGCCAGACCAAATCGCTATTTCACAAGCCACACTAGCACTTGAGCGCACGTACAAATTGCTGCGGACGAGGCTAGACATCATTAAAAAGGAAGATACAGATGAGCAAGCTCAAAGATAAAGTAGCGGTCGTCACTGGTGCATCCAAGGGCATCGGCGCCGCAATCGCCAAATCACTCGCCGCGGAAGGTGCGTCGGTCGTCGTTAACTACGCGTCGAGCAAAGCTGGTGCAGACTCCGTAGTCAAAGACATCACCGCAGCCGGTGGCAAGGCTGTCGCCGTACGCGGGGACGTTTCTAAAGCCTCCGAAGCGCAAGGGATAATCGACGCTGCGATTAAAAGCTATGGCAGCCTCGACATTCTCGTAAACAATTCAGGCGTGTACGAATTCTCTCCGCTTGAAACAATCACAGAAGATCATTTCCATAAGATCTTCAATGTCAATGTTCTCGGTCTGCTTCTCACCACACAGGCAGCCGTCAAACATCTTAAGGAAGGCAGCAGTATCATCAACATCGGCTCCGTCGTCAGCCGCATCACCCCGCCAAACAGTTCGGTTTATACCGGAACGAAAGGCGCAGTCGATGCTATTACCGGCGTGCTCGCTCGCGAACTCGGTCCGAAGAAGATTCGGGTCAACGCTCTCAACCCCGGCATGGTCGAAACGGAAGGCACTCACTCTGCTGGTTTTATCGGCACCGACTTCGAAGCTGCCACGATTGCCCAAACTCCGCTCGGACGCGTCGGTCAAGTGGGCGACATCGCCTCCGTAGCCGTTTTCCTCGCATCAGACGATTCGGGATGGTTGACTGGCGAACAGATTTTAACTGGTGGCGGACTCCGCTAACAGTGGGCCGCTAATTAATTATCGGCCTACTTCTTCTCGTTATGTCCACCGAACTGGAAGCGCATTGCCGAAAGTATCTTGTCGGCAAAATCTGCTTCGGATCGCGAACTGAAGCGCTCGTATAGAGCAGTGCTCAATACGGGCGCAGGTACAGCCTCGTCGATGGCGGCACTAATCGTCCAGCGGCCTTCGCCGGAGTCAGAAACACGCCCACTGAAATTTTTCAGGTCAGGACTTTCCAGCAAGGCTTGAGCCGTCAAGTCGAGAAGCCACGATGCTATAACACTGCCGCGTCGCCAAACTTCAGTGATCTCCGGCAAATTCAAATCGTACTGATACAGTTCAGGATGTCTGAGCGGGGTCGTTTCGGCATCCTCATCTTGCTTTGACTTGCCGGCGTTTGCGTGCTTGAGAATGTTCAAGCCTTCCGCGTAAGCAGCCATGATACCGTATTCAATACCATTGTGGACCATTTTGACAAAGTGCCCGGCACCACTAGGACCGCAATGCAAATAACCATGCTCGGCTGTGGTTGTTTCTCCAGTTCGCCCAGGCGTGCGCGGCGCAGTTTCGATACTCGGCGCCAGCGCTTTAAAGATCGGATCGAGTCGTTTGACTGCGCCCTCGTCGCCACCAATCATCAGGCAGTAGCCACGATCCAGACCCCAGACTCCACCACTCGTGCCAGCGTCGAGATAATAAATGCCTTTCGGCTTAAGGTGGGCTGAGCGGTGTAAATCATCGTGATAGTAGGAGTTGCCTCCATCGATAATGACATCTTCAGCCTGCAAAAACTTGACAAGACCATCGAGAGTTTTATCTACGACTGCTGCCGGCACCATCATCCAGACCGCTCGCGGTGCGCTCAGCTTACTGACGAAATCCTCCATCGACTTAGCACCAATGGCGCCCTCTTTGCTCAGATCGTCAACGGCTTTAGCTGTCACATCGTAGACGACACATTCGTGACCGGCTTTCATTAGCCGCCTCACCATATTGGCGCCCATTCTGCCCAGTCCAATCATTCCTATCTGCATGTCATCTCCCTCAAATTGCGACTCAAACCTTCGAAGCCGAAGGTGCATTGTGACACAAAGACAATTTTTCCTCAGCATGCGTTTGCTAAAGCCGCGCTAGCGCTGGCATCTCGTCAGCAATACCAATCATTTACTCTAGCCAAGTAGTCGAGATAATCAAGCGGCGAGTGGTTCAGCCATTAATTGCCGCAAATCGGGTCAAAAAAAATTTAGCGCAAAAGCAAACGCGCGGAACTTCCGTCCCGCGGCATTTGGATCATGCCTGGTTTGCCAGGCGTAATCACGCAAGAATAATTGCTCTCACTGCCACTCCAATCCGAAAAGGCCGATTTGCAGAACAGCGCGATCAATTTAGAGCACGGCATTCTTAAGGCATCAAGACTTTGTCGACCACATGAATGACACCATTCGACTGAAATACGTTGCCCTGGGAAACCTTCGCCGTACCGCCTTTGGAGTCGGTCAACTCAATCTTTCCACCCTTCAGCTTGGCCTGCAGTTCTTCACCTTGAACTGTTTTCAATACTGCCGAACCGCCGCCGTCTTTGATTTGCTTTTTCAATGCAGCAGCATCGAGATTTCCGGGCACTACGTGATAGGTCAGTACTTTGGTCAGCGCATCTTTGTTTTCTGGCTTAAGCAGAGAGTCAACAGTTCCAGCCGGCAATTCCTTGAAGGCTTTGTCCGTTGGCGCAAAAACGGTAAAAGGACCGGCACCCTTCAACGTATCAACAAGACCAGCGGCTTTGACAGCTGCCACAAGTGTCGTGTGTTCTGGCGAATTTACAGCGTTGTCGATTATGTCTTTAGTCGGATACATGGCGGCGCCACCGACGTAAGAGATCTTTTTACTATCGCTCGACTTGCAGGAAGCCTCAGAGCCCTTGGAATGACAAGATGCTTCGGACCCTTTAGTTTTGCAGGAGGCATCTGCACCTTTGCTCGTATCAGAAGCAATTTTTACACCGCTTGCCGGAGAGGCATGCGGTATCTGTTGTTCGACAGCGGTCAGACCTCCGCCGCTTGGGGCATTCGCGGCCTGCGCTGCCCCACAGAAGCCAAGAGCGGCTACTAAACCAGTTATCAGT
>CAJCHQ010000460.1 GCA_903970295.1 Bryobacterales bacterium | reverse complement strand
ATGCTGGTGAACGGCAGCGCTTCTAGGATTTATCGCCAGAGCCGCCTGGTCTTCTCGCATCGCCGCTTCCATATCTCCCTTTGCGGCGTAGGCGTTGCCCAGTCTCTGCAAGGCCTGAAAATTTTTCGGATCCAGATGGCTGACCACGCTGTATGCGGCAATTGCCTCGTCGATTCTGTTGTTGTCGAGCAAGAAATCGCCTTTAGCGACCTGATCTTTGATGCCGTCCTGGTTCTCCTGGATTACTCGGGATTGACTGCCTGACTTATTCGGAACGGCATTGGCAGCCAAGCAAAACGAAAGCAACGCCGCGAAAATCAGGCACGATTTATGAAACGAGGTCACGATACCAGCCTTAGTCTACTAATGTTAATAGGGTATACCAGCGGTTGACCGTGTCAAGCCTGCCCTGCTTTCGTCACGCTTAAAGTCAGCCGCGCCTTGCGCGCCGACTTTAATTCACCTGGCGGGCAGCAGACTTCCAATACTCATCGCGCAATCCCTTCTTGAAAATTTTTCCGCTCCCGGTTTTCGGCAGTTCGCTGGCGAAATCGATACTTCTGGGGGTCTTGTATCCAGCCAGGCGGTTTTTCGTGTGGGCGACGAGATCGGCCTCACTGGCATCATGACCAGATTTCAGCACGATCACGGCTTTGACAATCTCACCCCATTTTTCGTCGGGCACGCCGAATACCGCGCATTCTAAAACTGCCGGGTGCTCGTATAAAGCATATTCAACCTCTGTCGAATAGACGTTCTCACCACCGGTAATGATCATGTCTTTTTGTCGATCGACAATGTTAATATAGCCTTCGCTATCGATTACCGCCAGGTCGCCTGTATGAAACCACCCGTCGCGAATGGCTTGAGCTGTAGTTTCCGGCTGCTTCCAATAGCCTTTGGTTACATTCGGCCCGCGCGCCACAATTTCGCCGACCTCCGTATTGTCACGTTCGACAGGCGAACCATCAGCCCTTACGACCTTCACGTCGACCGCTAGAAATGGGCGTCCCGTCCGGGCTTTCAGTTCCATCAACTGGTCTGGCGGCAATTCGCGCAAATGCTCTTTGACAGTGCCGACTGTGAGAAATGGACTTGTTTCTGTCAGACCATAAAATTGACAATAGTCACAATGCAATTCCTGCATAATCCTTTTCACTTGCTCCGGTGCTACTGGAGAACCGGCTGTCATAATCCATTTCAAACTGCTCAAATCGTATTTTTTTAGATCCGGTAAAGCCAGAATCTGATTAACCATGGTCGGCACGAGGGCGGTCATCGTCACCTTATTTCTAGCGATTTCGCTCAGGACCGGAGCGGCTTTAAAGTAAGGGGAAAAAACATGCATGCCACCACCCCAGGTGACAGCAAAAAGTGCCCAGGCATCAGCCAAATGAAATATCGGAGCGAAGTGTCCCCAGACCGTGGTTTCTGTAAGCTGCAGTTCGACCATTGCCCCTATGGCGTTTGAGGCAACATTCATGTGCGACAGCATAACCCCTTTGGGTCGGCCCGTCGTGCCGCTGGTGTAATAGAGTTGAGCCAGATGGTCGGCAGTCATTTCTCGATCCGGCAACGGTTGATGCGATTGCCCGGCCAGCGATGGTTCGTACAGACTGAATGCAAGTTCTGAATGCGAATCTGGGTCAAACTCGGGAGGCAGCTTCTTGCCAATGAATACAAGATGTTTGAGTTCCGTTTTTTGTTTTAACACGCTCGCGGCTGCCAGCAAAAAGTCCGGGTGCACGATCAGTGCTTTTGCTTCTGAATCTTTGAGGATATCTGCGATTTCGGCTGCGGCGAGGCGAAAATTGAGCGGCACGATCACTACACCAAGCATGGCGCAAGCATAATATGCTTCCATGAATTCGTGGCAATTTGGGGCCAGAACAGCAATCACAGAGCCAGTATCCAAATCCAGCGAAAGCAGATAGTGACCAAGCCGGCTGACTCTTTCGCCAAACTGCGCATACGAAAATGACTTGGTGCCGTCGACAATCGCTTTTCGCTGCGGCCACAAAGTGATCGCCTTATTGAACGAAAGTTGCAAATTCAGTGTCACCGCAGGTCCTTTACTCTAGGGCGTGAGCAGCTTCTGTAAAATGCAAAACTGGCCACTATTCAGGCTTTTTCACTTTCGACCACAGTTTACCAAGCCACGAACCACTTTGTTGCGATCTCGGGTCACTTGCTTCTATTGTTTCTGCCGGGGCCCAGGCCACTTCTTTCAAGGCGTCGGCGAAATCGACCCCGGTTTTGTGCGCATAGTGCAAAACAGCAGATACTTGCTCTATTTTGAGAATGCCTTCTTTGACTAATTCTTGTCCTTGAGTAGCTGCTTGCAGTGTTTTCTTGTCTAAGACATTGGCCGCCAGAAGTGCCTCACCAATTGTGATTTTCATTTGGCGAGCGGCATTCTGAGCCTTGAACATATCATCTTTGCTGAGGATGCCAGCGCTTTGAATGACATCGAGAGCGGCATTCAAGCGAGCAACGTCGTCCTCGCGCTGGTTACGTTCGCTCAAAACCACGTCGATCGGCACACCACGACTGTTGGCTACACGCAAAATCTCGGCCGCTTGCACGCCCGAAAGATTGCCGGCGGCTACCATCTCTTGCAAGCGCAGACTTTCCTGCAATTGCGAATTTGTGATCGTCCCGGATTGAACGAGAACCTGACCGACTGGTTTATGCTCGACGAGACCGACTTCAATCGCCGAAATTTTGTCGCCTTCGGTGACAATTCCAGCCGATGTGAGCAAGTCGCCCACTCGAATGTTCGACTGACTGGGGCGGTAGGCACCGACCTCCTCCAGCGAAGTTTCGATCGTTTGATGTTTCTTGGCCGCCGCTTTCAAACCGATGATCGCCTGATCGCGGCTGATCTTGCCGTCACGCAATAAGACCTGGGCGGTTAAAGCAGACGCCAGTAAAGACGCAGGCAAAGCTCTGGCGAGGACCAGGCAGCGTCCCAGAGGCAGATTATTCTCCTGGCTCTGAACCATACCTTCTTCCAGTATTCTACGGTCGACAATGCCCGCTTCCATCAGCAGTTCACCCAGCTCGGAGCCGGGCATAGATTCTGATTCTGGTGCTTTCCAGCCGAGGCGCTTGAACGATTCTTCTAACGGTATGCAGCTGCGAACGGCCAGATTCAAAGCTCTGATGCCGAATTCGGCCGATACAACATTTTCGCGCAGCAGCGATTGCACTTCGATGGCGGTTTGCAGGTCACGTTCGGTCAGCTCGCCGATGCTCATGAGCACTCGACCGAGCGGTGTGGAAGTCTTTTTGGCGATTTGCAAAGCCTCGATTAAGACTTCCGGTTTAATCACGTTAGCACCGACCAGAAGCTCACCTATGCGCTTCGGACCGGCTCGTCTTTCCCTGGTGATCTCCATCTACTTTCGCTGCCCGTTAAATGTGCCCCACAACTCCAGGGTACGTCCAAGACATACCACTGCAGGGATTTCCCTCCCCCGATATCAGTCTAGCAGGCAGATGTATCCTTCTTTAATTACTGCCCAAACAAAAGAAGTATCAACCCTAAAGGCCGATACTTCTTTCAGAGCCAAACGTACTAGGTCAAGAACCAATCAAGGTGATGAATGCGGCTGCATTCTCCAACAAATTAAATGCGACCACGGATAGATGCTATCCGCAGGAGAATTTAGTAGTTGTCGTCGTAAGGTACGACGAACGCCTTGCCCTGGAACAACATGCTATGGCTACCGCTGTGTGGGCTTGGATAGCCGACGAAACCATGGTGTATGCCATAAGCAGCGCCATGGATGACACCATATCCGGCACCAGCTACGGCGCCGACGGGTCCACCGACGAGACCGCCGGCTACCATTTCATAGGTGCCATCTTCATTGCCGAGGTTACGAGCGACCATTTTCGTGCCACCGATCGAACCCTTGATTGCATCTTGGAAAGCTCCAGTTGGGACATCCCAAGCTGTAGTCACCGCCATGCTGATCAAGCGCACCGGGAAGTATTCGATTTCGTAATACACCCGTGCTGATTC
>CAJCHQ010000459.1 GCA_903970295.1 Bryobacterales bacterium | reverse complement strand
GCGGCTTGCAAACGGGGCAAGCGGCTCCGGCTACACAACCAACAAATACAATGCCCAAACCGGCCAGGGGATAAGAAACAAGTCTGAGCAGGTGCAAACTGCCGCCGGTAAGGATTATGGCTACAGCGATACGACCAACTACACGAAAGGTGTGGGGTCTAACTCGGTGATCCAGACAGACAATAAAGGCTTCTACGATGTGAATTGGACTAAAGGGCAGAAACCAGTAGTAACACCAGTTTCGGGCTCTAACTAAGAAAAATGGAGGCTGGTGATGAGAAAAGTACAGAAGATCAGATATATCGCAATCGCGGCTGGTGTCGTTCTTTTGACGGGTTGGCAAATGGCTCCCCTGTTAGCCAAGCAACTCGGAGAAGGTTTGTCCGCGTCCGCATCCGACGACGATGACTGGGCTGGCTGTGTGCGCAAGCATTTCGAAAAACAGTTTTTCAAACGTATCGATGCTACCAAAGAGCAGGAAGAAAAAATTTCCGCTTTGATTGATAATGCCGTTCAGGAAAACGCCGGCACACGAGCAGATATCAAAGAGAAAGTACGTTCGCTAGTTGACTCTTTTGGAGACTCCGGGTCTTCCGATGACAAGCTTCGACAACAGGCTGCTGAACTTAGAACTCTGCACGAGAAATTGATGGACCGGCGACTCGATACTGCTTTGAAAGTAAGGGCGCTGATGACGCCTGAGCAAAGACAAACAGTTGTCGCTCGCTTTAAGCAGCGCTTTGATGGTTTCTTCGGGCGCAAGGTCTTCAACGAATCCTGATCAACGGGGTACGATCTGATCGTCTGCATCCGCAGTTTGGTGATCACGCTTGGACGATTTGAAAAATCTCGAAGACACAGAACTGATCAGACAAACGCTGAAAGGTAATAAACGTGCGTATGAAAACATCGTCCTGCGCTATCAGAAGCTTGTCTTCAACGTCGTCTTTCAGATTCTCAAACAACCGGAGTCGGCCGCAGACATTACGCAGGAGGCATTTTTGAAAGCCTATCAGGCGTTGCCAACCTTCAAAATCGGTTGTGCCTTACGCCCATGGCTACTGCGCATCGCTACGAACTCAGCTCTGAATCAGATTCGCAGTTCGAGACCATATCAATCGCTGGAACAATTGTTGGAAGATACTCCGAACATGGAACCAGCGAGCAGAGAGGATGTCGAAAGCGAAGTCGCAACCAACCTTGATGAAGAAAAACTATTGGCGGTGCTGGGCACTTTGCCACCCCAGCATCGCCATCTTTTTCTTTTGCGCTATCAGCACGATTTAAGCTATGAGGAAATTGCCCAGGTGATGGATCAACCGGTAACCACAATCAAGTCCATGTTGTTTCGCGTGCGCACTAAAGTGCGGGCGCTCGTCAATAAAGATGCAGTTGAAGTCTCGAATTTGAGGTCTGAACCATGAACACTTATGATGCGAAAATCTGCGATCAAGTTCAGAATCAGTTCGATCTTTGCGAACTTGGTTTGAGCCAGTTGGAGACTGATGAGCGCAAACTGCTGGAGCGGCATTTCGAAAGCTGTAAGCCGTGTCAAAAATGGCTGGCTGACTGGGAACTGATTAAACTCAACACTCGAGAGTTGAGGCAACTGGAAGTGCCAGACTCTGTATTGGCTGGTGTGATCAAAGGACTCGAGCCTGGTCGCTTGGCGCTGCCGATATTGCCGAAATCGGACCTGCTACTGGGCGGCGCCGGCCTTTGCGTGTTGTTTTTGACTTCGATATTCTATGCAGCCGAAGGCGCAGAGGGAGCGATTTCGTGGGGATTGAGTTTCCTGTTGTTGTTGGTGGCGCATTATCTTTTAAATTTACAAAAGCCAGGAGTAGCAGCTTGATTCGATGATCCAAAAACGGACTAAATTAGTCGTGGGAAATGCATTTTTCATTCTTTGCACGGTACTTGTACTTGCCTTGCCTGCGGTAGCCTTACCGATGGTAACTTCGCCGGCGACGGAGTCGCCATCAATTTCAACGACTGCGGACAAGACAGCAAGCCCGTCTATCGATTCGAGTAATCGTGGCTCTAACAAATATCTCGCACCGCCGCGGCTTCTTGCGCCTGAAGGAATGCAAAGTGAAGATGTTTTGCAAAGGCCTTTTCTCTACTGGCGATCGTGGATCAATCAGTGCTTGCCTTTCAGATGTATGCTGGTATTTCTCTTATTTGTTTCGACCGGGCTGCAATTTTTATGTGGTCCGAAACTACTCGACGCTAAAGAGCACTATCAGAGAAAATGGCTACGCAGCCTCGGACTAGGCGTCTTGAGTACAACTTTCGGTAGCCTCGCCGTTGTTTCACTGGCGAGATTGGCAATTTTCACTCCACTGGCTACGGTCGTTTTGGCGGCTGTGCAGCTGCTCTGTCTTATGGGGCTGGTTGTCGCCGCAGCATCTGTCGGTCAGTCAGTAAGCAGGCTTTTGAGATTGGAGCGATGGCTCAGACTGCCGTGGTTAAAGATTTTCGTTCCTCTGTGGATTGGCGTCTTTCTTCTATCGCTGCTCATCCTAATTCCAGGCGTGGGCTTAGTGCCGCGTATTGGCAATCGCATTTTGGCACTGATAGCGGTCACCGGCGCTGGTGCACTTCTCGCGAGTTGGCAAAAGGATAGCGAACGCCAGGATTAAGGCGGAATTTTGTCCAGCCGCTAAATCATGGTGACTATGGACGCTTAGATCAAATCGATCGTGATCTCCAAAATTCCGGCTCGGTTGGTGATGCGTTGTGTTGGCAACTCTAAATGATCGATGAGGAGCAGCATCTTGCGATTTTCAGGAATAACCAAACCAATGAATTTTTCGATGTTGTTAGTTCGAGCAATTTTTCTGAGGTGTCGAAAGAGTACGGTGCCGACTCCAATTCCTTGATACTTTTCATCGATTGCTAGAGCGAATTCAGCCGTTTTAGGAATGGCTGGGTCTTTTTGGACAATATATCTGCCTACTCCGAGAGGGATTTCGCGTCCGTCTTCGATCAGAGCGATTCCTAAAGCCACATGATGAATAAAATCCACTTCGGTAAAGTAGGCAAGCTCTTCACTGGTCAAAACTTCTTTGTGAGTAAAGAATCTGAAATAGACAGATTCTGGGCTCAGCTGGCGCATTCCTTCTTGCAACATGTTTTTGTCGTCAGGTGTGGCTGTAGTCCTTCACTGTTGCTGATGATGCGCAGCCTGAGCTCTTGATCCAACAACATAGTTGCCACCTCAAG
>CAJCHQ010000458.1 GCA_903970295.1 Bryobacterales bacterium | reverse complement strand
GGTGGTAAGAGCGGTGTTATCCGCGCCATCAATTCTTCGGCGTCGAACACGGGCATCAATAAATATTGGTCTGCACCCATCATCGCTCCCGCCCTGGCGTTTAAATCGTTTGTCACAGAGCCGATCTGACCAGGCTCCACGCAGAGCATTACAAAAACCACGTTTCGATGTATTGAATCAGGTGCTTTCACTCTTTGCAAGAATTCCAGAACTGATTCACTTTGCAGATGCACTGCCGAAATAATCAGATCGACGTGATCTTTAGAATCTAAAAACGCCATCGCCTCGGCGATAGTGTGGACCGGCACGACTTCGTGACCGGCTTTTTTACAACATTCCTTGAGCTTATCAGTGTTTTCAGGATTCTCGAGAATAAGCACGCGAAAAGTCTGCGTCGGCGGCAGGTGGCGGGTCGGTGACTCGATAGACGTCATAGAAGCACCAAGCGAATGCGGCAGTCCCTCACTCGTGGACGCCTGAATCTGCATCGTAACATACCTTTGCCGATCCCGCTCCGGGGGGCGAGGTATCCGCCCGATCAGCACCTGCGACCGCAGAAGCAATATAGCTATTTTTCTTATTCGTCAGCTTGGCGTCGGCTCGAAGTCGGCTCGAGCTCAGCGCCAGCCAGTCATTGGCTGCATCGATTGCTGGTTGATCCTCTGTGGCATCATTTGCATCTGCCGGGGAACAGAACTTCTCACAGTTTCGCGGTCGCCCTGTATGTACTTGAAACCATCGATGTTCTCGTATCCGACTTTGAAATCGCCAGCCTTTTCCACGGTCATGCGTCGCGAACCTTGCGGAAACTGAAGTAAAGACTGATTCCCATTAATCGAATTCACGACGGTGATAATCATCGTATTGAAAATGATGTTCGGGCTCTTCTGCGTCAGATGCACATTGGTCACGCGTCCGTCACGAGTCACTGTATAGGAGATGCATGCAGCCAAAGGTGCACCTTTGGAGAAAAACTTGTTGCTCAAAGTATTGAAGCGCTCATAAATAGTTTGAGCGACATTATGGTGCCACGTATCCCATGCCAGCTTCATTTCTGCCGATTCTTCCGGATCGACAGCGTTACCGTTTTGGGGGGCAAAAGACTGCTGCATCGGCGGCGGCTGAAAATTTTGAGGGGCATTATCGGGCGTTGGCTGCATCATGCCAAAATTTGGTTGACCCCCGCCCTCGTCTTGAACGTTGCCGTTTAATGGTCTTCGGCTGGGCGGAGGCGGCGCGATTGTTGGCACCTGGAACGCCACTGACGGCGCGTCGATTGCATCATTTTGCTGAGGCTGATTGCCACTGTTGCCGAAAGGATCGCCAAGTTGATTGACATCATTACGATTGAGCGCTGGTCCGCCGTTGCCGGCACCAAACGTTCCAGAATCCTGGACATTGCCTCGCAAGAGCTGATTAGCCGAGACTGGCAGCAAAGACAAATTAGATGCTACAGGCACGAGCACGAAAGCACTAGCACAGAATTTGAGAATTTTGTTGTAAGAGGATTTAGGCATGATCACACACTTGTGGGGGCGCAGAGAGTCACTCTAAGTTACCGGATTGGCAGCTGGAGTAAATGCGAGATCTACGCGTGCAAGAGGGGATTTCACGTATTAAGACGCGTGAAGGTGTCAAGAAGCAAAGCTTGGCGCGCCTCTGTTCAAGCTTCGCAAGCAATGAGGTAGCGCTTGGCGAGCCTTCCCGATCACCCCTTGGTCTGATAGTCTTCATAAGATAAATGGACCGGCGGTAAGAAAAGTCGTTCCGGGTTAAGCCCGTCGCGGCAAGCCTATCGGGCCAAGCCGGACCAAGAGCGTGCGAGGTAGTCCAAATGGCGAAGGTTCTTCCGATCGAAAGGGCAGAGATTTAAATGAGCACTACAACTAGCGAAAAAGATTCAAAATGTCCGAGCAATACCTGTGTTGCCGATCACGATCGCAACGCTCCAGAAGTAGATCTTCTTAGTCCGCTGACGATAAGAAGCGTCACTCTGCGCAATCGCATTGTTGTATCGCCAATGTGCCAATACATTGCTAAAGATGGATTTGCTGATGACTGGCATCTCGTTCATTTAGGCAGCCGAGCGGTTGGCGGCGCCGGTCTCATTTTCACTGAAGCAACAGCCGTCACCGCTCAGGGGCGCATAAGCCCTGGCGATTTGGGTTTGTGGACAGACGAACAGATCGAACCACTGGCTCGCATAGCGAAATTTCTAGATCGTATGGGCAGTGTGCCGGCAATCCAGCTAGCCCATGCGGGACGTAAAGCCAGTTGTTTGCCGCCTTGGCAAGAACGTGGGCGCTACATCACGCCACAAGAAGGTGGTTGGGAAATTGTTGCACCGAGCCCGTTGCCATTCTTAGAAGACAACCTTGCCCCTAAAGAATTGGATCTGGCCGGCATCAAAGAAATAACAGCTGCCTTCGTCACAGCAACGAAACGGGCCATTGAGGCGGGATTCAAAATTATCGAGATTCATGCTGCGCATGGTTACTTGCTGAATTCATTTCTTTCACCGATAACCAACCAGCGCACAGATAATTACGGCGGCAGTTTGGAAAATCGCATGCGCTTTTTGCTTGAACTGGTGGCCGAGGTTCGCAAAATTATCCCGACGGATATGCCGCTATTTGTGCGAATCTCCGCGACAGATTGGGTTGATGGCGGTTGGGATATCGAACAATCAGTTGTACTCTCGCGTGCCCTCCAAGCCGCTGGCGTGGACTTGGTCGATTGCTCCACCGGTGGTGTCGTGCCGTATGCCACCATTCCTGTGGGCCCCGGCTTCCAAATTCCTTTCGCCACGAGAATTCGCCGCGAGTCTTCCATTATGACTGGCGCAGTTGGCTTAATCACCGAACCTAATCAAGCCAACGATGTGATCATATCGGGAGGCGCCGATCTGGTTTTTGTCGCGCGAGAGATGATGAGAGATCCATATTTCGCCCTCCATGCCGAACGGGCATTGAACCAGGAACCTAACTGGCCAGTACCTTATGGTTATGCTGTTACTCGGCGCAGATAAAACAAACGAGGTAACCATGGTCGACAAACTTTTGGCTAACGAAACAGATGCATGTGCAACAGATAACTGCTCACCAGACACCCGCTTGCCAGACACCGCCTCTCCAAACACCGCCTCACAAGCTGCGAATGCTTCCGGCAGTGAAACGATCCGTGAAACAGACCTGGCAATCGAGATCTACTCGGACATCATCTGCCCCTGGTGTTACATCGGGAAGAGGCGCTTCGAAAAAGCACTTTCTCAAGTCGCTTTTGGTGATCGCATCAGGGTGCAATGGCGACCGTTCGAATTAAACCCTGACATGCCGCAAGAAGGTGTTAATAGAAAAGCTTACCGCACCAAGAAATTCGGCAGCTGGGAGCAGTCACAAGCCATGGACGCAAAAGTGACGCAGGCAGCCAATCAAGAGGGTCTTGCTTTCAATCTCGCAAAGATTGAAAAAACACCGAATACTTTCAATGGTCACCGTTTGGTCTGGTATGCACAGCAAAATGGCAAGCAAGACGAATTGGTAGAAAGCCTATTTCGGGCTTACTTCTGCGACAGCCGCGACATCGGCAACCTCGCCGTACTCGTCGAGTTAGGCGCTGACGCGGGAGTCGACCGTCGAGCTCTGACAGAGTTTCTTCACGGTGACGCCGGTGGGTCAGAAGTCAGACGAGAGGAACAGAAAGGCATCGATCTCGGTATTAACGGAGTTCCGGCCTTTATCTCAGCCCATCAACCTATATTCAGCGGCGCCCAAGATCCGGCTAAGATCGTGAGAGTGCTAACCGTCATGGCCGGAGAATCCTAGTTGAGTCGGTCAACCGAATTGAACCTCAAGCTTTTCATGTTCTATGTCGGCGGCGATTACGCCAACTCCAACATCGAATTGCATGACATAAGATTTTCTGTCGGCAAAACGGCGCAGTCGTGTTACGACGACTTACGCAAACAGTGGTGGGGAAAACCCCGGAGCTTGCATATCGACAGTTGGGCGGAAATAGACCATGCTGATGGCTACGATGTGAGCATATCCCCAGCTCCATTCAAAGGTCACGAGAAACTTTATTTCCTCAATCTCGGAGGCTATAACAAGATCGATTTTGAAGAGGTGCACAAGAACCTATTGGCCGTTGAAATGACCTCCCGTGACGCCGTTCAAAAATCGCTTCGTGGTCTAAAAGAATGGCTGCAACCTCATAAAGACACAATCTTAGATGTTGAAAAAGTGATTTCGCTGTCTGAGTTGATGGCGACTGAAGGGTTATTCATTCATTTGAAGAAGTCCGACGTGAACAAAGGGCTGTCATTCACGGTGCGCTACATCAAGCTCAATAAATAGGCGAGGGGTGCGCACGCGAAGAGCTGAGATTGTTCGATCGAGCAGGCAAATAGGCAATTGTGCTTTCATTCCAGTTCAACGAGACTGGAACATCACATCTGGATTGGACAAAAGATCCTTGATGATTGTGCTATTTGTCAGATTGCGTATCGTCACTTCGCCTAAACTATTTGTTTTCGCGTAGCCTTTGGGCGCGGTGAACAAAGACGAATCGAGAGATGCCTTGTGCTCGATGCTGACTGTATTCAACCAAGTCTGCAACTTCGGCTTCAACTCTTCGGGGTCGACTTCTCGCTCGGGCAGAGGCAAACCAACCGTCGGTTTGCCAAAATATACGAACTGCACCGGAATCTCTCCTAAGTCCGGCAGTCCATAGATCGCTTGTACAACTTTAACTATTTGCGGAGCGACTTTCAGTTGCGAAAGAGTCGAACACTCTTGCCACTGGATCAGCGCA
>CAJCHQ010000457.1 GCA_903970295.1 Bryobacterales bacterium | reverse complement strand
ACAGTGTTCACCTCGTTCCCTCCCTGGCTTTTCTATCTGCCATATGCGGGGCGGCAGTTGGTGCTTTCCTTGGTCTTTTAGCAGCTGGCATTCTCGAATTGGAGGTCGCGCTCGACAAAAACAGGCGCACGCGCAAACCCGTAGGAGCCTACCTGGTCGTCACACATGTCCACTCCACCGCCGAAACTCGAGCAGTAGAACTAGTTCTTTCAGAGGCTGGCGCTGTCGAGATGGAAGCCAAGAAAGAAGAATATCTGTATTGAAGCTGAACAATTTAAGGGTATGAAAGAGAAACGGAAGTCTCTTGCGAAGCTGCCCTCATGCCAGAATCAAACAGTAGTTATAAACAGGCTCGACTCCTCTACAATCAGGGCGAATTTTCAAAAGCCGAACGCCGGTTTCGCGAAGCGTTGGCTTTAAAAGAAAAAGAAGTGGGCAAGGCGCACCCTGATATTGCCGACATACTCCAACGTCTCGGTCACTGCTATCGGCGAATTGGCGAGCTGGATAAAGCCGATGCCACATTCAGACAAGCCCTGACCATGCGCGAAGAAACACTCGGCGTCGATCATCCTGAAACCGGCATGAGCGTAAGGGCAATTGCCGATATGATGCAGTTGCGCGGGCAGGCTCAGGAGGCCGATCGATTTTACAGTCGGGCGTGCGAAGTTTGGCTGATGCACATCGGACCGGTGAGCACCGACGAGCCTGACTTGAATGACCTCGACCGGCTCTACGGAAGAAAAGACACCGATAAAGAAACGATTCAGCTATGCCAGAAAGCAAAAGACAAGGGTCATTACCCGCCGGTTTCAGACATTCCGTTTCCGATCTGTGCCCTTTCCGAACTAGCCCACTGCCTGCAACAGCAGGGGCGCCGCTCCACGCCCGAGCGCATGTACGCTACAGCGATCGAAATCATGTCCGCACAGCAAACTGCTCCAATGTCTGAGAACGATGCGGTTTTGCCTGCGCTTCTAATCGGGCTGGCCCAAACTCAGGCTGCACAAGGCAAAAGCAGCGAAGCTGAAGCGGATTACAAACGCGCCTACGATTTGATCAAACAGAATTTAGCCGAACAGCATGCGGACCTGGCGGACATTTTGGATCAAGTGGCGTCGCTGAGAGTGGCTAGACCAGATCTCGAGCAAGCGGAAAATCTCTACAGGCAGTCTTTGACAATCCGCGAAAACACAATCGGCTTGGAACATCCAGAAGCTGTGACGTCGTTTCTGGGACTGGCTGAAGTGTGCAGAATGCAGGGCAAATTCAACGAGTCGGCATTGACCTACAAACGAGCAATGGACATCATCCAAACCTTCTTCTCGCATGCTCATCCCCGCTACATCAGCAGCTTGCAGGAGCTGGCCAGAACTTATGTGGCCGACAAAAAATACCTCGACGCCGAACAACTTTATTTGCGCACGATCACTATCGCTGAAGCCGACACAGCGGCAGAGAAGGCATTATTGGGACAATATTTTCATGGCGCCGCATCTGTGTATTTCCTGCAGGGCAAATATTTGAAGTCGGAATCAGCATTCTTGCGCGCCTTGCAAGTATTGGAATCGCTCTCGGAGAGCCACCGCTTCACTTCTGCAATTTATCAGGAGATGGGAGAGCTCTATCTGATCTGGGGAAAATTTGCCACCGCAGAAGGACTATTCAAGCGAGCTCTTGAAGCGGAGGAAAAAAATTTGCGTGCCAACAGCATCGCCGCAGCTGAGTCGATGCGCGGGTTGGCAGATACCTACGCTCATCAAAATCGCTTACGGGAAGCAGAGACTACTTACAAAAAATCGATCGAATTGGTCGAGGATAATTTTGGTTTTCAGTCACTGGATTTGGTACCACCTCTGATCAGCTCGGTCGACCTCTACCTCACTTTGCGTCGCTTTAAAGAGTCAAGCAATTGCCTGGAACAAATTTTTGAAATCGCCGAGAAACGTCCTGACCTCAGGCAATCAGCTCTGGCGAAAGCCCACATTCGAGCTGGTCGATTGCAAAAACTGAGCGGAAAAATCACGCAAGCACGCGAGTCTTTTGCTCAAGCGATTGCTGCAGCGGAAAAGTCGGCCGATCAAGGCTATCTAGAATTAGCGCAATCACTGCGCGAGCTCGCTTGGCTTGATGAGCAAGTGGGGCAGCAGGCACAAGCTTGTCAGGCTTTCAAGCGCGCTCTTGCCGCGGCCGAATTGGCCGGACAGCACACCCCCGACTATGTCGATGCATTGAACGAACTCGCCGATCATTACCAGCGATTTGGCAATTACGCCGAGGCGATGACTCAATTCAAACTAGCGATCAATGCCGGTGAGCGGTATCTTGGACCGCACCATCCGTCGGTGGCGAGGACGTTGCTCAAGCTGGCAAACTACTACGAGAGCATG
The DNA here is from genome assembly GCA_903970295.1 of Bryobacterales bacterium. Next base: position 860 of record CAJCHQ010000457.1, on the reverse strand, counting down.
CATCAACCTGCCGAAGCCAGCCATTACTTCATGCGCGCCCTGCAAATCATGGAATCGACATACGGTCCGATCCATCCGGAATTAGCAAACGCTCTGGTTTTACTGGCGCAGCTTTATCTGCGGGAAGAAAATTACAAAGAGGCTGAGCCGCTCCTCAAGCGAGCATTGAATATCCGCGAGCGGGGAATCAGTTCGCGCGATCCGGGATTGATTTTAATTCTCGAAAGTCTCAGCACCTGCTCTCAGCTAAAAGGTGCTCCGGCGGAGGCACAAAAGCTGTTAGAGCAAGCTAGCGCGATCTGGACACAATGTTCCGAAGCGGAGAGATCACTGATTAACAGCCGCCTTCGCGCTAACCCACGTGAACCAGCCGAATTCTGATCGAGCGCCCTCTCAAAGATGGTCAAGAAGATGAGCTGTTGTACAAGTTATTGCCTGTACAGCCATACCTCTACTACTTGCGCTAATTACGCCGGGGATGCTTACGAAACGGACGGGCTCTGCCGACTTTCCGCAATCAAACCCTAAAACCCAACAGGGGACAGAGCTTTCGGGCACAACCTAGAATCTCTCCGCTCTACAGCTTTTATTAAACTTCAGTGGAAAAGCTTGGTCATGATCTTCGAGAACACTAGATTCGAATTATCGACTACTTTCACTCTACAGGAACCAGAAACCCAAACAGCTTCAGTAGTTTCAACTTTACTTGAACAGTTTATTTCAAGAATGTTTTGAAGCGTACTGGACTGCTTGCTGCCAAATTCACAACTTCACTCTCATCTGGTGACTGTGTGCGTTTGCCTGTGGCCCGTGAAGTTTAAGTTGTCCCTAACGCCGGCGGGTTAGCCCGGTAATCGAAA
>CAJCHQ010000456.1 GCA_903970295.1 Bryobacterales bacterium | reverse complement strand
GCTAGCGGAGCGACTACAAGATTGACGCAGGTGTTGACATTTGCTCACTGCAAAAAACTCACTCTCACCAACATCCCAATCGGAATGCAGAAGACGTTCGAGAGCAAAACGAATTGGATATTTGGTTGGAATTAACCAAAGAGAGATGCGGGGAACAAATGACTCTTGAAAATTAGCAAATGACGTCGGAATTCGACAACATACGCGAAGCTTTTTTAGCTCGTTATTTTCCCTCACAAATGCCTAAACGAAAGGGAAATAGCTGGTCGTAACAGGCTTTTGGGAATCGTTCTTGTGTTTCTGAAACCACGGGCTACAAGATCTGCTTGAAACATCGCCTGGCGCGGATAGAGGCGGGTCAGTGCAAAATTTTTCAAGTGGGTCAGATGATCGAGGACGTTGCAATTGACGGGTGAGCCACCACAAAGCTAGCCGCCTGATCTAATTTATCCTCAGCGGCGAGCAGATTGCTAAAGGCAGCCACCTTTGTCGGTGTTTGTTCTTCCGCCATTAGAGAAAATGGAATCATGTATTCGTTGGTATGCGGATTTCCCAGGTAGTAAGACCCTGTCGAAATTAGTGGCAGGCTGCTTGCTTCGCTACAGCTAAGCAATTTGTTTTTCGACCATTTGTCGGTAAACCTAACTGTTAAATGAAGTCCCGACGTTCTAGGTAAAAGCGTGGCGTCTGCGCCCAGAGAGGTCGCTAAAGCAAAGATTAGAGCTTGCCGCCGTTTCTGATAGAGTCGCTGCGTGCTGCGAATTTGCGCATCGAGACCGCCCTGGCTTATGAATTCAGACAAAACGTAAGATTCTAGGAATGACACACTGGTCGAGCTGAATTGCTGCAGCCGCCTGAACCCCGATACTAATGGTGGTGGCATGATGATGACGACCAAGTCGGTCAACGGATGAAGAACCTTTGAAAAACTATAAAAGTAAATTACCGGTGTCGATGCAGCCATTCCTTGCAGACAGGGCGAGCCAGCTTCGCCGTAGTAATAATCGGAGTCGCAGGCGTTTTCAAGGATCAATGCGGCTTTCTTCTGAGCCCAAATGAGCAGCTCATGTTTTCTCTGTTCGGACATAGCGCAGCCTAGTGGATTAAGGCAAGCTGGCGTGACGCTGACCAATTTCGCCCACGTCTCGCACGCATTGAGGGCATCCGTGTTTAAACCGCTGTTATCGGTATCGATAGCAATCAGCTTGGCGCCTTGAGCTGTGAATGGATGACGAACGGCAGCATCGCTGACGTTTTCAAACGCCAGGACATCACCTCGATCGATTAGCAGTGCGGCGATGGCTGAGAGTGCGTGCTGAGATGTGGGAAAGACGAACACCTGCGACTGGTCGCAACGCACAGCTTTAGTGCGTGAAAAGTATTTAGCGAGAGTTCGGCGCAATCGTGAATCGTCACCTAATTCTGCTCCGCACTCCAGGCTTCGAGCGATTCCTTTGCGACAGTAGAGCCGGAGCAGATATTCCCACTCTTTAATCGGCAAAACTTCGGCAGGTGGGAACACAGACGGAGAGATGACAGGCGCCGACTCAGATTTGACATCCAGTTGCAGGATTCGGCGTGCGCCACCAGATATGAGAGACGATGAGTCGTACGTAGATACAGGTGCCGGTGTTGACAAAGACATGGATAGTGATTCATTTGCTGTCGCTTGCTGCTGACCAAATCGCTTGCGGCTGACCACTGTGCCAGATCCTGGAATTCCCTCAATTAAGCCTTTATTGAGAAGCGTTTCGTATGATTTGCGAATCGTGCCGCGCGATAGACCAAGTTGCATAGACAGCTCTCTAGTCGATGGCAGCGCATCTCCTGGTTGCAGTCGTCCGCACTCGATAGCCGTTATGAAAGCGCTCGCTAAGCGGTCATATGTCGGGCGGCGATTGTCACCATTTAGTTCTAATGTTAGATTCAATGCTTTGTTCTCTTCCGATTTTTCGTTGCCGTCCGCACCTGGTCTGATTGCCAGGCGGTTGTACAATAAACGTGAGGAGTAACAAAGAACTGACAGACCTCGAATTGCCGCTCCTCAGGCACAGTTGGATTATCCTGGTGCATTGTCACATTTTGGTCACATCATTGTTTTGTGATGATGTGGCACCGCAGGCAGTACCGGTTGATTTCTTGCTGTGAGGGCAACTGGCGTGAAATTTGTGCAAGTTCAGGGCTGCTCGCGGTAGCAGCGATTTTGGAGGACTTTTGGCCGCTAATCTCGTATTTCATCTGGCGATGGTACAAATACGACTGTTGTTTACAGGCGGGCAGCTTGGGAGGTTGCTGGATATATTATATACGCTCGTAGGAATTGTTATTAAGTAAAAAGGATAGTAGCCATCGCGAGTAACTAAAGTGGCGAGGTCTGCTCAAACCTCGCCACTCTAATTGTTATCTCTCGAAAGCGTACTGGCTAGGCGACAAATGCCTCTAGATCGACGCGCTCCACTCCCTCATCCGATTCATACTCCTTGCGGAATAGAACTTCGGATTCTTCCGCGCAGTCGGAGAGTTCGGGTATTGATACCTGATCACCAGTCGTTTCCCAGCCAAGTTGCTCGTACAGCTTCATGGCGGCTGGATTGTCGGTGAAGAGGTAGAACACCAGGTTGGATTTGGAGCCGGCGGCAGCCTTGTACAGCTGTCCGTCGACGTAGCTGGTGATGATCTTGCCGATGCCTCGTCCGCGCAAGCGATAGTCCACATTGAAGTAGCCCCAGAGTCCGTTTGCCGTGAGGCCTTTGTCCTTGAGAGTACCGCGGTCTTCATCGACGCAGCCGGCGCACGCGATAATCTCGCCCGTCGGTTTGTAGAAGAAGATGTAGATGTGGTGCAGCTCATTGATGTTGATCACCGGCACGTGTTCATGCACCCAAGCGAGCGTGCCTTTGTGGCCGGTTCCTTGTTCCTTGTCGCGCTTTGGGGTTTTGATGAACGTCCAGAATTCGAAAAATCTGTCGACATCTGGGTTGCCCGTGGGGTATGTTCCGACCGAAACGTCTTCAGGACTGAACTTCGGCACTGAACTTACGGCTGCACTCAGTTGTGGTTCAGGAATGTGGTATGGCGTAGGTGAAGCTGACATGTGGTTTCCTTTTAAAGAATGCTCGATATTCCTCGACCAAGAAAAATTCACCAGCCAGCAAACGTCTCAACTCGATGAGAGAAATGTGCAGATTGGCGTGGGGATGTCGATGAGTTTGAGTTATCTCTTGGAGCTGAAGAACATAGATGCACTTGAACTTACCAAGAGCAAGTTGTGTGATTCCACTGACAACTTAATAAAATGCGCAGTGGCTTTTTGTTAAGAGGCACGCCTGTGAGGGTTTCGGCATTTCTGCGGGAGCGCTGCTCACCATAAAATGCAATTTGTTCAATTGTTGGCTGACCTAGCTAGCAGAAGTCTCCGGGGTCACGATCGAGTTGGCCTACCTTAAAAAGCCAGGACAGGCTTGAGCCATTCTTTTTCCCATAGTTCCAGCTCATATTTGGAAGCCCTGGCGCGCTTCATGTCATCTCGCGCGAGCTCCGCTTTGCCCAGTTTCAGGTAAGCAAAAGCGCGATGGTAGTAGACAGCGCCCTCCTCAGGCTGGAGTGATGCATATTTGTCGAAGTCGATGATGGCTTGGTCGTACACGCCTTTCAGACAATAAGCAACGCCGCGCGTGTCGTAGGCTGAGGGCGCCCGGGCATCGAGCCCGATGGCGGTATTACAATCGGTGATGGCGGCGTCGAACTTTCCCAGAGTTTCCAGACTCCAGGCGCGATTGTTGTATGCAACAGCGGCTCTGGGATCGATGAATATAACGCGATTGAGATCAGAAACAGCATCGAGCTCGCGGCCCAAATGATGGTGTGCGTACGACAGCACGAAATAACCTTTTTTGCTTTTCGGATCCAGCTTTAGCGCGCTGTCGGCGTCGGCGAGGCTGCGGTCCCATTTATCCAATCTGCCCCAGGCCATTGCGCGATCGAGGTAAACAGCAGAATTGTCCGGCTCGTTTTGCAGAGCTTTATTAAAGTATTCGATGGCACTTTGCACATCATCATGTCTCAATAAGCGGAGACCTTTCTGGTAATTGTATTCACCAATTGCAATCGGGTTTTTTCCATCGATCGTTGTGACGATCACAAGTCCCGTGACCAGAACTCCGATCAACCCGGCCAGGCGGATAAAATCCATTCTGCGCCAGGTTTTGTTGTCCGGTTCAGGTGGAATGACACAGAGTGCAGCCCATAATCCGACGATGAAACCGCCGAGATGTGAGGCATTGTCCATGTCTTTGAATAACATTGTGCTGACGACGCTGTAAATTACGAAGACGAAGAACATCTTCGAATACATGCGAAACAATCGTGTTGGAAAGTAATTGCGATGCCACCAAAAGAACGCCACCAGCGCGCCGAATGTCCCATTGATTGCGCCGGAAGCGCCAACGCTAAGTAATTCCGGGTTGAGAAAAGCGAGACTGCAAATAGAAGCGCCGATTCCGGATAAGAAATAGATGACGAGAAATTTTGTGCGACCACAAAGCCTTTCGAGCATGCTCGAAAAGCTCCAGAGCACGTACATGTTCATCGCTAAGTGCAAGCCAAAGGCATGAATTAGAGTGTTCGTGAAAATGCGCCAATATTGCTTGTCGAGGATTGTGTTCCATGCCGCGTTTGCTCCCCAGTCAGAGAGAGTTTGTGGTGAAAAGTAAAGAATGCCTTCGCGAGGGTCGGCGAGACCATCGGTGATTTGACTATGGTGGTTGTTTAGCAAAGTCGCGATCGTCATCACGGCGAAAATAACTACATTGATGATGATCAGCCCTTTTGTCGCGGGGACCGGAATTTTTTCATCCAGCCATGACGGCAGAATCTCTTCAGCCAAACTCCTTGCCGGCTTCTGTTCTGCATTTACCGAGGAGTGGGTTGATTCTGTACGCTCTTCCATTGAGCTTCTTTTGACTTTGTGGCAAGCTTAGCGGGTTATCTTAGTTCATTCTTCCCCTGAGAAACAGCGGGAAACCCCCCCTCCACGCAACATTCGATGAGTAGGGAGATTACCCTCGAAGCATGCTAGGTTTGGCAAGCTGGACATAGCTTGGTAATATGACAAAGAGTAGTAAAGATATTACCGGCGAAAATGTTGGGGTGAGCCAACATTTTTGCCCAAGAGCGTGTGCACCACGGCCTATGGTCGTTAAGCCGCGCACCTCGAAGGCGATTGATCCATGCCAAGCCCGAGGTACGTCTCGTAACCGCATCCACGAGCGCATTTGAATACGCTCAGCAAATCAGGGACGGTCACTTGTTTAATCTCCAGCTGTTTTTCTGGAACAGACTGAGTGAAGTTGTAAACGGTGGATAAAGATAAGCAAGAGTCACGGGCAATCTCCTTTGCCGTTTTGTTGCGCATCAATTTTCGAAAAGCGGTGTTAATGCTCCGAACAATGTCAGTATCTTTAGCACTTACGATATAAACCATCGATCTCAATGATCTGTTGGATGGATATCTGAAGTCCAAGTACAGATTGAGTCCGAGGTATTGCGTCAATACAATCAACGTAGCGATATCCACTTGCCTCGAGCCATTCAGGAAAGTCTCTAGCGAGGCTGCAGAGACCATGCGTTCTTCGACAAGCCGCCTGGCCTGGATGTTGTTGTCCATCATGTGTTTTTTTAAACGGTAAGCCAGATAATCCAATTCCCACATGTAATGTTTCAGCAGGTTGCGGTTCATGTCATATTCAGGAAAAATCATAGTCATTCCTCCACTATAAATTCATTAAGAGTAGTCACTGCATACGGTGGCAAACGAAAAACACCGCCCGCAGATTGTGCGGACGGATGTTCTTAATTCGCCTATTTTGTGGATCTAGCTATTCGCCAAAAATGCGATTTTAATCACGCTCTCGATTTCGATCGCCGTCGCGATCCCGCTCACGATCGTCATCTCGATCCCGGTCGCGATCATCGTCGCGATCCCGTTCTCGGTTCTCGTCGCCGTCGCCATCGCCATCGTTTTCGTCACTAAGATCGTCATCGTTACTACCGAAATCGTCATCGAGATCGTCGTCGTCGTCGTAATTGTCATTGAGATCATCGTCATCTCCGTTCCGGTCGTCGCCGCGATCAGCGTCATTCCGATCATCCTCATCACTAGCGTTGGCATTGCTTTTCGCACCAGGGTTTCCAAATCTCTGTCGGACCTCGCCGATCGAGTGCGTCGCCAGCAAATCCACTAACGTGAGCCGACGGGACGGCGGTACGGAGCAAGAAACGTGGATGGAGGTGTAGCCATCCTCTGCTACGCACTTTGCTTTCAGTCTGATTTCTGTCTTGAAACCAAGAGCAGCGGCGAAGGAGACGATTGTTTCCAAGCGAACCAGGGATTGGCGGCTATGTTTGTGCGCCTGCCCATACTTGCGAAAGCGTCGAGCTGCACTAGATTCGAGTCCTCCGGCAAATGTATCCTGCTGCAATTGGGGGAGTGTGCGAAAAATCCTCGAGGCGACCTGTTCAGACCAGCTTGCGTGTGGATCGATCAAGACGGTTATGACCTGATCGACTCTCGTGAAGGTGAATTGCAGGTAAGCACTCAGGTGACTGCATACTTCCATCACTGATTGAGATCCAGGTAGCTGGCGAAGTTGGCGAAAGTTGTATTCGCTTGCTCCGGTGAGCACGCCGCCCATTATCAAGTTACTGATGCTGGACCCACGCAAGATCAGCAGTTCGCACATATCTTTGTGCAGTTTGCGAGCTAAATCTTTGAGAATGAGTTCTTTCGAGATGTCGCCCGTTGTTCGAATTAGATTTTTCATGGTCTTTTCCTCAAATAAGTGTCTACAGAAAGAAGCCGACATCAGCGCACTACGGCGGTCTGCCAACGAGCGCAGATCACTCGGAGTTATTGGGGTAGCAGATGTTCGCTAACATTCCGTCTGCGGAAAATCAAGGGACAAGCCAAACGGTAGCTCTAGCTGAGCGGGACCCGCTGAACTATTTCAATTGCGAAAAGCTTGCATTGGCTTGTTGTTGCTTGTGCCTCAGTGATTCAGTGCGGACGAATGTTGTCTTCGTCCTAGCAATTTTGCTCGAGCCAAAGAACAGAGTTTCCAGGATTCGACTGCGGTTACCACGTACATAGTCCGCTGACACGCCGAATCGCAAGGGTTAGCAAGCATTCGCTACACCTGTTGTGGACACGTATATACAGGGGGTTCACGCAAACCTTGTGTTCATCACTATTCCGAGGGCTCTCGCAAAAATCGAATTTTCTCTTGTTAAATTTTCACCAAGCGAATCTTTCGATACGTTTCGGCGTCATCGGTAACGACGATAAAAATGTCCAAGGCAACCCGATGAGTTTTGAAAATGAAAACAAAAATACTGATCGTTGAAGATCAACAGACCATCAGGCAGGGGTTGCGTTTAATTCTTGCCGGCATTTCTAATGTCGAGGTGGTGGGCGAAGCGGCGGACGGCTACACGGCGATCAGTATGGCTGAAAGAGTCGAACCAGATCTGATTCTTATGGACATTGGTCTGCCTGGAATTGGCGGTATCGAGGCGTTGAGACGGATCAAATCCAGCAAACCTGAAACGAAAGTGTTGATGATTACCAAGTATGACGAAGAAGATGAGGTGCGTGCGTCTTTGAGCGCCGGAGCCGATGGTTACTGCCTCAAAAGTATGTTCGGAGAGAATTTGGCGGAGGCGATCAGCGCTGTGATTGCTGGTCAGATTTGGTTGGATCCGGCGCTTGCCGACAGGCTTTTGAGGGAATTCTGTGACAACAAAAGTGAACAAGGCGAAGACCAAATGAGTAAATCGACAGCCGCGCGAAAGCCTGAATTTACTGCTCAGGAGTCAGCTGTTTTGGAGGCGCTGGTCTCAGGTCTGACCAATGCCCAGATTGCCGGCAAATTGGATTGTTCAAGTGACGCAATTACTAACGATATACGATCGATTTTGCTCAAACTGCACGTGTTCGAGAGGCCGCCAAATTTGGGGAGCTGACTACAAAGTCGGTCGATTTTCATCGGCTGGGCTTGCCAGGAGTTGGCTTTGTTTTCGGGCAGGGACGGCAGTTTATAATAAGTATATGACGATCGTTATATTAGGTTGCCACTGGGATAAGCTTAAGTAGTGTAGTAGCCAGTGGCAAGAAGGTAACGCAGTATGGGAGAGGATAAGCGAGTTTGGCTCGTTGCAGGTAGCCGGACGCCGATTGGCTCCTTCGGCAAGTCGTTGCGAACGATGGAAGTGGACAAATTAGCTGCTCATTCCATGACTCAGGCTATGAGGCGGGCAGCGACTGCACCATCTGCCTATGACGGCATCATTCTCGGTCATGGATATCAGACTAGCTACACGCCCAACACCGCTCGCTATGCGGCTTTGAACGCCGGCGTGCCGGCTTCGGTACCGGCTATGACCATTCAACGCCAGTGTGGTTCAGGCATGGAAGCAGCACACTTGGCGGCAAATGAGATTCGTTTGGGAAGTGCTGATTTGATGTTAGCTGGCGGCGTCGAGTCGATGTCTACAATTCCCTACATGCTGCCTGGCAGACTGCGCTGGAACGGCCCGATCGCCAAAAATTTTAAAATCACAAAGCTCGGACCGCGTCCCGTTGTCTGCGCAATTGCCGACAATGGTTTGGCACCCACTGCCCTGATTTGGGATATGAAGTCGGTGTATATGTCAGGGACTGCCCAACGGCTTGCCGACACATACGAAATTTCGCGAAAAGCCACCGACGAATATTCGCTTCGCTCACAACAACTGGCTAACAAGGCCGTAAAAAGCGGTCGCTTCGATTGTGAGATTGATCCGATTCAAATTCCCGGCCGCGGTTTTTTCAGCCGAGATGAACACCCGCGTGAGACTACCATAGAGAAACTCAGTGCTCTCGCGCCTGTGCTGAAGACGCGGCAGATCACTGCCGGAAATAGCTCTGGTATCAATGACGGTGCATGCGTTCTCGTTCTGGCATCGGCTAAGAAAGTAGAAGAGATGGGCTGCGAGCCGCTGGCAGCTCTCGTTGATGAAGTCGTCGTCGGCGTCGATCCAGAACAGATGGGAATCGGGCCGGTTGCGGCTATTCAGAAGTTATTGCAGAGGAACAATCTCACGCTCAAGGATATCGACCTGATCGAGATCAACGAAGCTTTTGCCGCTCAATATCTGGCCTGCGAGAAGCTGCTTGGTTTGAATCGTGACATTGTCAACGTGAATGGTGGGGCGATCGCGCTCGGCCATCCGATTGGCATGTCTGGTGCTCGCTTAATTCTGACACTGGCCTATGAACTCAAAGAACGAAAGTTAAAACGTGGGATTGCTGCCTTGTGCATCGGCGGCGGTATGGGCATTGCTGCTCTAGTTGAGGCCCCTTGATGCAAGCTCCTCGATAGATGGGCTCTGATAAATGAGCCACGAAACGCATGAGGAAAGCACCATAAATAATGGTCGCTCAGATAGAATAGGCAACGCAATAAGAGGTTTTGAGAATGGCTAGTAGTCCAGTTCAACTGAAGGTTCTGAACAGCGGCGTCGGAATCGTCACCTTCGATGTGCCTGACAGCAAGGTGAACGTCCTGGGCAGCGTGTCAATGACCGAGTTGCAGTTGATTTTGGAAAAGGTGAAAAGCGATCCTCAAATCAAGGCTCTGGTTTTTACTTCCAGTAAGCCGGATAATTTCATCGCTGGAGCCAACATCGACGAAATAAAGCTTCTTCAAAGCCAACCGGCTGTAAAGAGCTACGAGGCATCGAAACTGGGCAAAGCTGTATTTGCGATGATCGAGCAGCTTCCGTACCGGACCGTAGCGGCGATCAATGGCACATGTCTTGGTGGTGGCACCGAACTTTCTCTAGTCTGTAAATATCGCATCGCCAGCGATTCTAAAAAGACCAAAATCGGTTTACCCGAAACCAAGCTTGGATTCATTCCAGGCTGGGGCGGTACAATCCGCCTGCCGCGACTGATTGGGATTGAAAAAGCTCTCGACTTAATTGCTGGCGGCAATGATGTGGATGCGAAAAAGGCTTGGCGATTAGGTCTGGTAGATGAAGTCGTGAGCACTGATCTGCTCAAGAGGGCCGAGGAAATCGCCCTTGGTGCGGAGCCGAAAAGATATCAGCAAGAAATTTCGAAGCAAGTGCAGAGATTGCTGCTGGAAGGAAACCCTATCGGCCGCAAAGTGCTTAGCGACATTGCGCTCAAGACAATCAATCGCAAGACGAAAGGCAAATATCCGGCTCCTGTCGAGGCGGCCAAGGTGATGTTGAGAAGCTTTGACCAGCCACTCGACAAAGCCTTCGAGAGCGAGTCTCAAGCTTTCGGTAAACTTGCCGCGACGCCCACTTCCAAAAATCTGGTGGGCATTTTTTATGCTCAAACCGAATCTAAGAAATTGCCGGAGGGCTTAGACACGCCAATTACCATCGAAACTGTTGGTGTGGTGGGTGCCGGGGTCATGGGAGCGGAGATCGCAGAGTCGGCAGCTTTTAGCGGCTACAAGGTGTTTCTCAAGGACATAGACCAGACCGCACTCGACAAAGGTATGGGCGTGGTGCGTGGCCTGGTAGAAGGTCTCGTGAGCAAGCGTAAACTAAGCAGGAATGAGGCTGACGAAATTCTGGCGAGAGTTAAACCGACTCTCAAATACGAGGATATGTCTGATTGCGATCTCGTAATCGAAGCTGTTGTAGAAGTGATGAAAGTCAAACAAGCAGTTCTAAAAGATCTGGAGAATACGATTACCAAGCCATTTGTTTATGCTTCGAATACGTCATCGCTGTCCGTGTCTGAGATGGCTGGCGTTGCGAAGGAGCCGAAAAATGTGGTTGGTATCCACTTTTTCAACCCCGTGCATAAGATGCTCCTTGTTGAAATCGTCAAGGCTCAGACATCGTCGAAAGAGACCCTTGCAATTGCTCAATCTTTTGCGATGAAGTTGGGCAAGACCACTGTCACCACTGGCGATGCCCCGGGTTTTGTAGTGAATCGCATTCTTGCCCCCTATTTACGTGAAGCCATTGTTCTCCTGGAGGAAGGAGTACCGCCAGAGGAAATAGATAAAGCTATGACCTCATTCGGTATGCCGATGGGTCCCCTGGCCCTTATGGATGAAGTCGGGCTGGATATTGGTGAGAAGGTGATTCACGTCTTGCATGATGCTTTGGGCGAGCGCATGGCGCCGCCGGCGATAATGAAAACGGTGGCAGACAAGAAACTGCTTGGTAAGAAGGGAGGCAAAGGACTCTATCTCTACGATGAGGCCGGGAAGCGTGCCGGCATCAATCCAGAAATTACAGATGCTGTAAAAGTAGAGCCGAAGCCCAAGCTTAAGGGCGAAATTCAAGATAGACTCGTGTTGATCATGGTCAATGAAGCGGCGCGTTGTCTCGAAGAAGGAATAATTACCGACCCTTCTCAGCTGGATTTGGCAATGGTCTTTGGAACTGGTTTCGCGCCGTTCTATGGGGGTGTTCTGCGGTACGCCGACCAGGTTGGCACACGCGTTATTCGCCAAAAGCTTGAGTATCTATCTCAGGTAGCCGGTGCCAGCTACAGCCCCTGCCAGTTTTTGATTGACAAAGCTCAGCGCGGTGCCAACTTTTATAAAGATTGATCGTACTAGCGGGCACATCTATAAGTCGCCCCCGTCCGTAGAGCCGAACGGTAAAAAAGTGCTTCAGGCAGCGGAATCTCAAGTTCGCTTGAACACACATGCTTTGTGCTAGCTAGAATGCCGCGCTATTGTCACCGGTCTGGAGACGGAATCATTGTTTCACTCATTATTCACAAACTAAGCCTAGGTTAGAGAGGTGAGCGATGTCTGACTGGAAGCCATACCTTATAGAGGGTGACATAAAAACTGACATCAAACGCGACAAGGTCGCAGGAGTTGAGACTGACATGACGGCGAAGGTATTATGTTTGTTTGACTCCCCTGTGGCGATGGCTGGTTTAGCCGCTCTGCTCGGCCCCTCATATGAGACAGAGTGTGTGCCCACAATTCTCGCGGCGCTGCAAAGTATGAAAAGAGCCAGGCCGGATGTGATCGTCGTCCAGTTGCATCTGCGCGACGAAAGCTGTTTTGACTTTCTGCGGACGCTGGAGAACAATCCCCAGTACGCCTCGATACCTGTAATTACTTGTTCCGTCGACAGCGTGGACAAGAGAATCGAAGAATATTTGATCAAGGTCAGCAGGTTCTTGGGTTCCAAAATCTATGTATGCAGTGAGGATTTTTATACGGATCGACTACAGCACGAAGTCGCTCAATGCGTGCATGAAAGCCAGTGTGCAAACGCATCTCTGAGTCGCGTGGAAACTGCTTGACGGTCCTTTCAAAAAGATTCGTCTAATCGCTAGTTCAGTGCACGAGCGTTGCACGATTATTCGACAATTCAATCGTAAAGTTCAATTATGAAGCAGTGGAGTTCTGAAGCCGAAGCTTGAGCGGCAGCAGAACTCCTTCTGCTTTGGAAAGTTTTTTCAGCAGTTAGCAGCCACACAAGTGTTGCACAATTATTCGATAAATGAGAGCTAACTTAGGTTCACGAAAGCAGAAGCGGATCGAGTCGATTTAAAAAACGTTCTCGGAAGCCGCGCAGATTACTAAATGAAAAAGACCGAGCCCGGAGCATTTGATGCTTGCAGCGAGCAGCAGTTTTTGCTCGTTCGGTTCTTTGCCGACATACCCTCCAGAGGTGATTGAGCATGGCTTACGATCAAGTCGAAAAGAAGTTCGATCGACACGCATCTGACAGACACAAT
>CAJCHQ010000455.1 GCA_903970295.1 Bryobacterales bacterium | reverse complement strand
CGGTGTGGACAGGTTGTCTGGCCGCACTCTCCCCAGGAAAGCGCTTGGAGAAAGCCAGGTTTGCTTCTTGCAGTTTTGCCAGAGTTTTGGCTGTCATATCGGTGTCGAGAGAGATTTTCATGGACGACGAGCTCCTTTGGTTTTAACTGCCCCGGTAGGTCGAATAGCCGAATGGGCTCAATAAGAGAGGTACATGATAGTGCTGATCAGGATCTTTGATTTCGAAAACAATTGAAACGTAAGGATAGAAGGCCGACTCTCCATTGGCTTTGTTGTAGCTGCCGGTTTCGAAAGTCAGTCGATAGATGCCGACGTTAATGGTGTTTTCTTCGGGCAACAGATGGGGCACTCGGCCGTCGGAATTGGTCACGCCTTTGGCTAACTCACGCCACTCATTCACCATTTTCATCTCCAGTGTGACCGGCACGCCGGTGGCTGGGCGGCCGCGTGCAGTATCTAAAACGTGGGTGGTAATTGCGCTCATGATTCCAGTCTTTCTAGCCTCAGTTGGGTAATCTGCTTTTGTTCGCGGCAGGCGATATCAAATTCGGTATCTGGTTCATGTTCTAAACGCGTCTCGAGCAGAGCGAGCATTTCATTCGCCATTTTGCCAGTGGCGCAGACGATGAAAATGTAGCCGAATCTTGCTTCGTACGCCTGATTGCCTCTGGCCAGGCGATTGATTGTATCTGCCGAGGCGCTGCCCACGCCCGACTGTTCGTTGGCCGCCCAGCTGGCGGTTGTGGCGAATTTTTTGCGCAGGCTCTCGACATCGCCTATCTTTGGGTGATGGGCGAAGGCTGCCAGCCAGTCGGCCCGAGTCAGTCTTTTCCAGGCAGTTTCGGACTTGCTTTTCAGCTCTTCGACAGAAGCAAATGGATGCACCTTTGCCATTTGTTCTGCCCACACCGCCGAACCCGAGCATTTGAAAAGGTCCTCCGCCAGCTGGGCACTGTTCAAGGCGTTGAGACGTTCGAGGTATTTAACTTGTGCGGATGTATTTTCCCGATCGACTGGTGATTTCATGGTACCAAATTACCCCAGGCGCGAAAGCGGCTAATGCCACCATCCGGCGCTATGCTCAAGCGCAGATGCGAAAATGGTCCGCCATCTTTCAATTCTGATTCAAAGAAGTGCCGGTGATCCGCTTGCAGCTTGGTTTGAGGAAGCACATCCTGCCATGCGAACTGACTCTGATTGAGGGCGTCGATGGCCTGACCCGGGGCAAAACATCCTTCGATCCAACAGCTATCAGGAAAATTGCCTTTGTAGTGATTGGTGTCAACTTCGATTTTTTTTAAAATGCCTGGCTGACCTAACTGGATGATCGACCAGTCATGACCTGGGTCGCGGCGACGCCTGGTCTCCCAGCCATCACCCATATTTAAGCCTCGGCCAGGCATGATCATATTGTTCTTGTTGCCAAAAAACATGTCGTTGGCTGCCACCACCAGACCACCATTTTCGATGGCGGCAAGATCGATCGTGGCTTTCGCTTTGATTGCTCGTTCGAAATTCTTTTTGACTTCGCCGAAGACTTTCAGTCTTGCTACTCCGCCATCCGGATAGATGTTTAGCCGAATGTGGCTCCAGCGCTCGGTATTGGCCACCGGAAAAATATTTTGAGAGCCCTGCTTCAACGACACCATGGGCAGTATTTTTGTCCATTCCCAATTGTCTTGGGGATCATGCTCTGAGATTTCGCCGTCTTGGAAAATCGCGGTTGCGTCGATCGAAGCATAAGGTGGGTGGTTGCCGAGAAAATGATTGGTATCGATATCGACACCACGAATGATGCCAGCTGCGCCCAGACGGATTATGCACCAATCATGACCGGCACCGCGCTTTCGGCGAGTTTCCCAGCCATCCATCCACTTGCCCTGCTCGGTGTATTCGTCGGGAAGATAGACGCCTCGACCTCCTTTGAGCAAATTTTCTTTCCCGGCAAAAAATTCATCGTTGGCGGCAAGAGCTTTACCGCCCAATTTTTCCGCCGCCAGGTCGACAAAGCCGGTAAAGGCGGCAGCCTCTAGATTAAATCCCCTTTCCATTTATCTCCTGCTTTTCGTGAGTCCGATTAGTATCGTTTGTCCGATCGGTGGTGAAACAAATTTGCCGCAATCAAAGACTTTGCTGCCGCGCACGTAAGTTTGTTTGACGACGCCGAAAAGTTCTCTGCCATCGTAGGGAGTTACTTTGTGGCGGTGATGAATTGCTGCTTTTTCGATCGTCTGAATCGCTTCCGGATCCCAGATCACGATATCGGCATCAAATCCTCTTTCCAGGCAGCCTTTCCAACCCGGTTTCTGGGTCGGCTTGATGGCAGTAGTGACTGGGTTGGTCGAGTCGTCAGTCAGCCTGAGAAATTCGGCCGGTTTGCGGCACATCCATTTTGCCAAATCTTCAATTTTGGCACCCCGTTTTCGTGCTTCGGTCCAGACGATCGAAAGACCAAACTGAAGAGAGGAAATGCCGCCCCACGCTTTTTTCAAATCGCCCTCTTCGAGAAATTTGAGTTCGGGTGTGCAGGGGGAATGATCAGAGACAATGAAGTCGATGGTGCCGTCTTGCACTGCCGACCACAAGCGTTCGCGATTTTCACGCTCTCGGATCGGTGGTGCACATTTGAAGCGGGGGTCGCCATCGACAATGTCTTCGGCGGCAAAAGTCAGATAGTGAGGGCAGGTTTCGGCTGTGATCGGAAGACCTTCCGCTTTGGCAGTCTTGATCATTGGAATCGCTTCCGCTGAAGAAAGATGCACGATATGAACGGGGCACTTAAATTCTCGGCATAAGTCGATCATCATTTTGATCGCTTCGTTTTCCCAGCGTCGCGGTCGCGATTTGACGAACGCGTCGTATGAGCAGGGAGCTTGATCCCAATGAAATGATTCGCCGCATTCCAACTCGGCGTGTACGAGCAATGGCACTTTATGTTTGGCCAGGATCGGCATGGCTAGGCGCAAGTCGGCTGCCTCGACGTTTGGGAAGTCGGCGATGCCAGAATGGATGAGAAAACATTTGAACCCGCGCACACCGGCGTCTACCATTGCTTCCAGCGAGTCGCTGTTGCCGGGCACCACTCCACCCCAGAATAAACAGTCGACTGTCAGTTGACCTTTTGTCGACTCGATCTTTTTGGCCAGTGCGTCCCTGGAAGTCGTAACTGGGTCGGAGTTGAGAGGCATGTCGCAAATGCTGGTGATGCCGCCGGCTGCCGCGGCCTGTGTGGCCGTGGCGAAACCTTCCCATGCAGTTCGTCCTGGCTCGTTGACGTGTACGTGACTGTCGACCAGTCCGGGCATGACGACTAGATCGCCGACATCTTCGATGGCGCCAAGAGCGCCTGCATCGTAACCGGCTACGTCGACAATCAGACCGTCGGCAATCAACACGGTGGCAGCTTTGATTCCTGTCGTGGTCACGACACGGCGACTGCGAATGCCCAACTGAGGAGTTATGCCAATCACAGATAACCTCATTAAGATGGCAACCGATATTGGTTGAGTGGGTCCGCCGCGCCCTTCGGGACCGTCGGGAAAATCAGCCGCTACAGATAATCAGCGTTATCTTCGCATATACTTTGTAGAGCAATTGCAGCCAGTTACCTTATCGAATTCTCATCATAAGATAGCTCGGAAAGCTGCGCGTTGGCCCGCATTCAAGGGGAGATGGAACATGTCTTCTTCGGATCGAAAGGTGGCAGTAGTGTCTGAACCAAACAAAAAACACGGATTGTTGGTGCAGCAGTTCTATGGTAAGTCTCGCGTCCGCTTGACCAAGTTGAGACGCGGTCGAGATCGTCATGAATTAATGGAAATGGCGGTTGACATAAATCTCGAAGGGGCATTTGACGATACTTACACCACCGGCGATAACACGCAGGTTGTGGCCACGGACTCAATGAAAAACACTGTCTATGTGCTGGGTGCTAAACATGACTTCGACAACATCGAGAGTTTCGCGCAGATTTTAGCCGCTCATTTTCTCAAACAGTATGAGCATGTGGCGGCCGTGAGCGTGTCAATCGCTGAGGATCT
>CAJCHQ010000454.1 GCA_903970295.1 Bryobacterales bacterium | reverse complement strand
ATCGAAATAAAGATTGAGGATGCGCCCGCGAGTGCCAGGTTCAATTTGCTGTAACCATTGTTTGAGCACCGGTGGTTTCTGATAGAAATCACTATCGGTTGTCATCTGCATCGAGAGCGCTGCAACAACAAGAAGATTGGTGGCTAAACCGACGATAGCGATCACTTCAGCATTACGAATCGATAGTGTTCCTCTTTTTAACAATGTTGCCCACGCGACAGTGAGCAGTCCCAATATGGAAGACGTGACGACCGGCTTGCCTAGCAAAAATACTCCCTGACTGGGTATTTTCACTGGACCTATTTGCAGGTAGATGTGATTGTTGCCCAGAATCAAAAAGGCAACGCCGGCGACGAGACCTAACGCCCACAGTATTCCTGCAGTCAATCTTGCCGCTTGGCCCAACTCATTTTTCAAGCTGATCTGTGTGCCTCTCGCGGCTGCGATGGCTAGAAAAATGATTGGGAATATCAGCCATTTGATTGGATAACGAAAGACAGCCAGTGCCGGAATCGCGTGCATCACTAGTGGTGCCAACGGCGTATTCTCGCCGAGACAAAAAATCAGGGCGACTACCATCGATATTCCGACCCATAATCGCCAGGTCCAATTCTTGTCGAAAAATCCCCAGATGGCGAGAGTCAGGCATACAGGACCGATGAAAGCTGAGGTGAGATACGGAATGAATACTTGGCGCGTCGCCACCAGCCCTAGCAGGGGAGCACCAAGTACAAGCAGGTCACCGAAGGGTTGTGCAAAGAACATGCACACCAGGTCGTACCAGTTGACGCTCCACATAAAGATATGACTGAGAGTAAGACCATGTGCACGCGGTGAAAGTTTGACCCACTCGAGCAAAGGCAAAATCAGAGGCAGAGACATCAGCGCACCGGTGCAAAAAGCTATTACTTGCCAGCGCCACGAAGCCCAGACACCTGATGACGGCACTCCTCTATTTTGATTGTTGATACCATCAAGAATTAGAAACGCCACCAATAGGCCTGTACCCGGCACGAAAATTTCGGGGCGCCCGGCGGCGATGAACAAATAAATAGAAGCGCTTGCCGCGGCCAGAAACCAGAACATCGCTTCGCGCCTTTCTGTCGCCTGGCAAACGGCGATCGAGCGAAAACACCACAGAACCATGGGCAAAGTGGATGCTGTTGCCGCAAGCGTGAAATTCGACGTCAGCGAAAACATGTAACCAGTCAGACTGGCAATCAGGGCCGCCACTGCTGCTGGTGCTATGCCCCAGCCGAAACTGGAAACCAGCAAGAACATGCCGACTCCGGCTAATGTCTGGTGCACGACCATCTGACTGGCTAGAGCCTGTGAGTAGGGCATCATTCCATAAAGTAAGGTGCCTGGGTAAAACATTCCCGGCGACGGCACCGCTATCTGCGACATGCCGCAGAAAAGATATGGATTCCACAAGGGCAGCCGCCCTTCTTTCAATGCTTCACTGATGAAGCGAGTAAAAGGCTCGAAATAATAAGCGTGATCCGAAACGAAGTACGACTTCTGCCCGCTCAGCAACGGCCAGTAAAGAACGATCAGGCTGAGAGCGAGCGGCAACGCAAAGAGAACTGTGTGCCGAGCGGAGCCGAGATTAAACTTGCTATCGCTTCTGATATTGACCGGCGCAGGCTCCGACGGACCAATTTCAGTAAGCTCCTCGCCGTTCACTATCGTGGTAGCTTCTCGGGCAAATACCCAAGCGGAGTGCCACCGCTTTGACCGAGTAGTGGTTGAACTGCTGCTTGTGACATATTCATCAATGCGCTGACGTAGCCTGTGCCCAGAAGTACCATTGCGCCGACGCTAATGGCCAGGCAGGCAAAGGTTGGGAATTGAGGGCTATCGAGATACATCGGTTCATCGGGCAATGCAGCCACTTCGGGCGATGGTTCTTTGACAATCATCTTGATCACGACACGCGTGTAGTAATACACCGCTGGTATCGAAGTGATTAGTGCGACTGAGACCAGCAACCAACCGAGCGGCAAACCGCCGACATTGGTTGTGATTTGCAATCCGGCTCCGAAGACGAGCACCTTAGCGAAGAAGCCGGCTGGTGGCAGCGGCAGACCTGCCAGGTTGACCAGGCAGACTCCAAGAAGAAGCGCTTTCCACGGGCGTTTGCGCATGTATCCGTCGAAGGCATCGATCGAATCGCTGCCAGTTTCATTGCTAAATAGAATGGCACCGGCGAAAGCGCCGAGGTTCATAAAACCGTAAATGACAATGTAGAAGATCATCGTCGACAAACCGATCGAGTTTGCGGCGACCAGGCCGATCAACATATAGCCAACATGGGCGATTGACGAGTAAGCGAGCATTCGTTTGAAAGATGTTTGGGCCAGAGCGATCAGATTGCCCATCACCATCGAGAGTATGGCTAGTGCGCTTAGCACTAATGACCAATCGGTCGAGTCTTTCAAAAAGATGGTCGTCAGCAATCTTAATGCGACTGCAAAACCACCAATCTTCGAGCCAATGGAAAGGAACGCCGTGACGGGGGTTGGTGCGCCTTCGTAAACATCTGGTGTCCACATATGGAACGGCACAATCGACAGCTTGAAGCCAATTGCACTGAGCACAAGCAACAGAATGAATACTTTGATCAGCGAATAAGGCGGCAAGTGAATCAAGCTCAACTTGTCGGCAATGATCAGATAGTTTGTTGCGCCTGTCAGTCCATAGAGGAAGGAAAAACCATAGAGCAAAGTAGCTGTGACAGCGGCAGTAGAGAGCAAATATTTGAGTGAAGCTTCGCTGCTCTTCTCATCGCGCTTGGTGAAGCCGGACAAGAGGACACAGCATATACTCAAAGTTTCAAGCGCCACGAAGAGCATGATTAGATCAGTTGTTCCGGCCAGGAACATCACGGATACGATTGCTGTTAGAAGGACTGCATAGAACTCACCGCGATGTTTGCCAAGATGATGCTCGTAGCCCATAGTCATCAGCACAACTAAGATGCCGACAAAAGTAGTAATCAATCCGATCGTTAGCGTGAGCACATCGACTGTCAACAAACCGTTGAACAACAAAACTTGCGGTTTGAAAAACTGTGCCAGCAAAGCGCAGAATCCGCTGCCTAAACCTAAACAAGCCCACACTGGTGTCATTTCTCTGTATCTAGGAAAGAAGAGATTCCAGAGCGTAGTAAAGATTATGGCAATGACGACAAATATTTCTGGCAGCAGGTATTCAAGCGCTTGCGTGTAGGTTTCGAGTCCGTTCATCTAAAGATTGACACCCCGGATAACAAGAGTTGCTTTGGCTATCGACCAGAGCAACTAATTCTACCTATCTGCGGCTAATCAAAGGGCAACTAACTGCAAACTCCAATAAATAAAGTAATCATGCACGAAATCTCGGCAGGTCGAGGTGGTGCTGTGAGCGGGCGATTACCTCGATGACGTTACTTTCCAATCTGTAACTTAAAACTCTCCAATCACTCTTCGCGTCAAGCACCGCGGTCAAACTCTAGTCGATCATTTGGCTATGTAAGCAGAACAGTCGCTAGAATTTGCTTTGCCGGTCGTCGGCGTAGGATACTGTTGCAGTAACAGCCGGCTGCCAGCCAACGGCTTAGCTTCCTTGGCAATGGTTCGTTGCGGTCGGGACTATGAAAATTAGCTGAGGCTGCATTTTACTGCGAATTTTCGGTAAGATAGTTTTACAAGAGGAGTCTCAATTGAGCACAGCTGACAACTCGAAACCATCAACTGACCCACTTTTTCAGCCACCCGGTCCAGCCTGTCTGTTAGCTCTCGAAGATGGCAAGTATTTCCGAGGATATGCTTTCGGCGCGACCGGCACTGTTGTCGGTGAAATAGTTTTCAATACCAGCCTGACCGGCTACCAAGAAATTTTGACCGATCCCAGCTACGCCGGGCAGGTGGTCACCTTGACTTATCCGGAGATAGGCAACTACGGATCCACCGACGAAGACCTCGAGTCGCAAAACGGTATCATCCATGCGCGCGGTCTCGTCATTCGCAATCTCAGTCGTCGTTACAGTTCATGGCGCGCTACTGCTTCCCTGGCCGAATTCATGGCTAAGCAAAACGTCATTGGTATCACCGACATCGACACGCGCGCCGTCACCCGGCATATTCGGGAGAAAGGTGCAATGCGCTGTGCTATCTCCACCGAAACTTTAGATCCCGATCGATTGGTGAAAGTCGCCCAGTCTTCGCAGTCTATGGTCGGAGCCGATTTCACCTCTGAGGTGACGACGAAAAAATCTTATTCGGTAGGAAGTGGCAAGCACAGAATTGCTGTTCTCGATTACGGCATCAAACAAAACATCCTGCGCCAGCTAGCCCTCAAAGATGCCACGCTGACCGTATATCCAGCCGATACAAAAGCGGAAACCATATTGTCCAGCCGACCGTCCGGCATATTTCTTTCGAATGGACCCGGCGATCCAGCAGCCTGCAAAGACATTATCGGGCAACTGTCTGCGCTCATAGACTCAGGCATTCCGATGTTCGGCATCTGTCTCGGGCATCAGCTTTTGTCTATCGCTCTGGGCGCGTCCACATACAAACTGAAATTCGGTCATCGTGGTGGCAATCAACCAGTCAAAGATATGACCACGGGAAAAATCGAAATCACCTGCCAGAATCATGGTTTTGCCGTTGACGAAAAGTCGATTCCCGAAACTCTCGAGCTTACTCACGTCAATTTGAACGATCACAGTGTTGAGGGATTCAAGCACAAGACGAAGCCCATTTTTGCCGTTCAGTATCATCCTGAAGCCAGCCCTGGACCGCATGATTCGAATTACCTGTTCGATCGGTTTTATCAGCTGATCGAATCCAACGGCAAAGTGAGCGTTTGATTTGTACAAACTGGCGATTTTCGATTTCGATGGAACCCTCGTAGATTCGGCTCCGGGCATTGTTGATGTGATGCGGCAATGCGTCGATGAATATAAGCTGACTGAGAATGTTTTTGAAGAATGGCGAGTCTTGATTGGCGTGCCGTTGATGCGCCAGATGGAGATCATTTTCCCGGACAAAAGCGAAGAATATTGGTTGGAAGTGGCTACTCGCTATCGCGCCGTATACGACGCAAAAACGATCGAAATCTGCCCGTTGTTCCCCTTTTTGAAAGATATGTTGGACAGACTTAAGGCTGCGGATGTGAAAATTTCAATCGCATCGTCCAAGCGCAGACCTTTAGTTGAAACAGTTTTAAGGCACCACAATCTTCTCGATTATTTCTGTTTGCTGATAGGGGCCCAGGATGTGGCCAATCACAAACCGCATCCCGAGTCCGTTTACAAAACATTGCAGCGGTTGTCTATCGACGGTGATGAC
>CAJCHQ010000453.1 GCA_903970295.1 Bryobacterales bacterium | reverse complement strand
GCTGGGAAATCATTTTTTAAGTGACGATTTCTCGTTTTCGCTTGAGCCTGCTGGCAATAGAATAATTCGAATAGTTCTGCGAATAATTCATGGGGCCCTGCCAAGGGCTATGTAGCAATCAATTCTGTCAATTCGTAATGGTATGTCGTTCGGATTCAGAGCTATTGCCTTCTGATAGTGTTCGAGTGCTTTTCTGTAGTGCCCTAAAGCAATCAAGCTATCACCGCTGGAATCGTTTGCCCATGCGGAAAATAACGGTGTTGTCGGAATTCGTCAGCGGGGCGCGGCGATTTCGACTCTATCCGGATGTAGGAACAATGCTCGCATCGCAGCCCGGTGAAAAGTGCTGGAACAATCTTTGAGAAAATCGCGCGGTGTAACATTCAATGCCTTAAGCGTTTGTCGATGATCGGCGATGAAGACAAGGCAAGCAGTGACAAACAGCAGAGACCATGCGTAATTTACAGCTCGCCTGACCGCATATGGAAAGCTCTTCATTTGTTCTTGCAAAAAGCTGCAATGAAATTCTAAATGCCCGATTTCATCCAGCACGATCAACGAGAATGCATCACTGAGCAATCGATTGTCCAATTTATCTGCGCAAGTCTTGTAGAAGCACTTACCTATGATCTCGGCGATCAAAAGAATGAACACTTCGGTTTTCAGCGCGAGCATGCGCCTCAGTCCGATGAAAGCAAGATCGCTCCAGTGCCAGGAAAGCAGTGTGCCATCGAACGACTGAATCATCTGTGCCAGGACTCGAGCGTGATACTGTTCTTCCTTGATGAACAAATCAATGCACTCTTCGTAGACCGGATCTTTCATGCGGCTGGCGTACTTGCGTAAATGCTTGCCTTCGCCCGTTTCACCAATTTGAAATCGTTGAAGCGATCGCACTAGCGGTTCACGCAATGCGAGTGGAATAGAGATTTGATTCGGGAACGTTATGTCGACTCTGGCTTGCCTGTTGTCGTTGAAATAAGTTAGCCAATGAGCTGATGAAAAAGTGCTGTCGAGCGCCAGAGAGACTGTTTCGGCTTCATTTTCAGCCAAATGCTGTGAGGTCATTTAGCAATCCTCGCGAGTGTCTTTGTATTGCCGACAATTGAAAATGCTTTTGTCGGCAAATATTTGTGCCTTAATTGCCGTGAGTAACTTGAGCCTAACACGCGCTTTTGCATCGGTGGGCTGGATCTGCAGTGATTCCTACTGACGCTTAACTAGGTTCTAACATCTACTGTTGAGATGCCAGTCTATTCTGGCAAGCCTGCAGTTAGATTGCGGAACAAAACGGCGAGCATAATGCATGATGTGACGGACCAGGCTATTGTTCTTAACCAATTCGTACTAACCAGCCAACCATGTGTTGCTGACGAAAAGCCGGAAGTGCAGAGGCGCTCGTGGGAGGGGATAGAAAATGCAGCTGTGCATATCCAGATGAAGAAGACCAATCCGAAATTTATCCAGAGCAGGATCATGTCTTCTCGTGCACTGCGGATGGCGGCATAGAGAGCTGAGACGATTTGAATCACCATTGGTAATGCCACAACCAGAGAAGTCAGGCTGCGATGCATTTGAACATAGTGCAGAAACTTGTCGCTTCCGACTTCGGCGAATAACGGATAATGCACGATTTGTACAAACCAAATGATTCCGGTCATGAACCAAGTCGATGCAGCCAAAATTACTAGAACAAGTTTTAAGTCCATCAGTTACCGTACTAAGACATGACAAAGCGCTGTCTTCATACTAAACAGCATAGATGAAAACTGAGTGAACGATTTGAACGACGGTTCTAGAGCATCTGTTGTCTCGCCAAAGATAAAGCGAGAAACTTCTGGTCTCTCGCCTATCTTTGAGCTGCGCACGTGGGGCGTGAGCTTGCTCGGCCTCTGCAAATTAAGGATTTTGCGCCAATAATGCTTTCTCCTCAAAGAGTATTTGCAAGTTCTGGAATGTTTGTGCACTGGTTGTGCAGGTTCATAATCATCGCCGAGAAATGCTTTCAAGCGAGCTCTTCAGCATTCCTTTAGGGTAATCCCTAACTTCTTCTAGGTGGCTGCCAATGCTTTCGCCCAACCGATATCGGTACAGTGGTGAGTGTCTAGCGGCAATCAAAAGACATTCTGCTCAGTGGGAAACTGCCGGGCAGTCTGCCTTTGAAGCCCAAATTCGAGTTTGACCCGCATAGGGGGAAATAGATGAATTACCCGATTCACGCCAATCAGCAACACGATCTGGCTCAAACTGCTCGTCGTCCAGGGCACTTTGTGGCGCGGCAGTTCGTTTCCAGCGCAAGTGTCACATGTTCGCCGCCACCATCTACAGTGCTGGACGGTCTTACCAGTTCCCGCTCTCTCTTTGTTGTTGCTTGCCGAGTCTTACTGGCTTCTGCCGTCTACGCGATGAATAGCAGCATATTGCTCGCCTTTTTCGTGGCCGATTTTCACGTCAGCCTGCTCGGTATGAACCCGCTTGAAATGGCGGTGATGAATATTTTTTCGGTCGTATATTTTGTCTGCATGATGTTTCCATTTGCACTTTTGCTCGCCTGGGTTTACCGCTTCAAGAAGGCGCCGCCGTATCAGAATCGGATTGTCGATCTGCAAATGTCGTATCAGGAAGCCTTTGAACTTGGACTGGGCGCATCGTTGTCATTTCACGGCGCCAATCTGGTTAAAGCCGATGAACAAGCCGGCGAAATTTTATGCGTCGCTCCCAGGCAGGTCGATGCTGCGCCGCAAGAAGTGACGGTGCGCCTAGAAGCCCTGTCTCCCGGTTACACAAGGCTGAATATTGCCAGTGCACCGCTCGTGAATCCGATCGAATTTTTACTCTTCGGCTATACCCTCGCGGTTGACGGTGGGCGGAATAAGGCAAACATCGATAGTATCATTGCTTTCCTCAGCTCTCATAAATGGGAGCCAAAAAACGAACAAATTATTAGTGCAAATGCCTGACCTTAACAACCGATTTTCTCGACCAGCAGAGGTTGGCAAGACATTCCTCCGCGTCTGGTAGCCAAGCGGCGGTGGTACATTGTTTCCATGTACAAGCATCGTCGCGGCTTTCCGCTTTTAATACTGGGCTTTTTTGCCAATTCTTTGCTAATCGCGCCTGGTACTGCGCTGGCCTCGACTGATCTGAAGGGTGCAGTGGAAAAGCAGGGGGCAGAAGCATCGACAATTAAACTATCTGGAAAAGCTGGCAAATCAGGTTCGAGCGGTCTGCTGCAAGGGGGCATCAAGCAGGATGCTTCGCTGCATCCCTCACTGAAGGTGATTCCGGGCGCCTCTGACAGCGCGAAGAAACCTCTCAATGTCCACAGCGACAACAATCTGTTTCCACTCGGTACCGAATTGATTCAATATCGTGGGGGCGTCCTTGTATCGCCTCCGCCAGGGCAATTGTCTCCCGGTGTACCGATGAATTCGCGACCGATCGGAGGAATTATGCCTCCGATTTCGACCTATCAAATAATTCCGCGAACTGGGGTCATGGAGATCGATCCGAGCGTTCAGAGTTCTACTTTCACGACGGTCAAAGGCATAACCACCTATGTGCCAGGCTACCAGGCTGCGAGTGCACCAACTGAGCATAATGCCGCCTCGTCTTCTATCTCGTCGTACGACGGCGCTAAGGTCAGCACACACAAGGGAATCACAACATATGTATCTGGATGGGATGTGCCCGTTGTCGGCGCTGCCGGTGACCAGGGAACGCCATCGTCTCAAAAGGGCGTGACGGTTTTCGATCCAGGCCTGGCCGTATCAACTGTTGCCGTCAACGCCTCTCAAATACCGACCAGTTCATTTTCAGGTTTCTCATCGTGGACACCTGGATATGAGGTTTATAAAGCTCCAAATGCGGAAGTATCCATTGCCACCACCCGCAACGGCATCACTTGTTGGGCGCCTGGGTATGAAGTTTCGGTTTCAACACCTGGTTTGATCAAGAATAGTCTGGGCGGATCGTGGTCGTCGACTGTGCGTGATCCTCAAGGATTGAGAGCGACGCCGAATAGTCTCGTTCCCGACAAAATCTTTGCCCAGGCCGTGGTGCCACCACCTATGCATGCAACAGCGTTGTTGCTGCCGCAATTACGCGTGTCGGCCGAAAGTCTCAATTGGGATGATTGGTACAAGCGCGTGGCGAAAGCGATTTACTCGGGTTGGCAGTGTGCGGATGTCGGTCCCGGTGTAGCGACAGTCCGAGTGACAGTGACGAAGGCTCGCGATGTTTCTTGTGAGGTCGTCGATTTTGTGCCGGCTGCTGATGTGAGCAGGAACGTTGCAGCTGAAACTGCGTTCCGTGAAGCTGCCCTTAAATCAGTCAATCTCATGAACAAATTCGAGATTCCGGAATTCCCCACTTTGGGCGACAAGCGAGAAGTTACGTTCGATGTGCAGATGAAGCGCACAGTTGCCGGACCGCTGGGCCCGACTGTGGTTATGAAATAACGCTTGATTGATACTATCGCTGCACGCACTTGGACTCGAGTTCAGTAAGTGTGCGGTCATCAATAGCTGCTAATTCAGGTTTGCCCAGTTGCTTGAATGCAATGGCTCGATTTTTGTAAGCGGATCTACATCCTGCATTCAAGATGATCGCTTTATTGAACTCTATGATCGCTTTTCTGTACTCGTGGCGCTCTAGATAAGAACAACCTCGGTCGTTGAAGTCGAGTAGCGAATCTGGTTCAGCTGCAGTCATATCGTCTGCTGTTTCGATTGATAGGCGGTAGGCTACACCAGACATTTTGGCGGCAAGCAAACCAAGGCAAACTGAACCGATGATGATGAGGATTGGTACTGGCAGCCCGTTGAATGTTGTATGCGGAGCCATGCTGGCGATCGTGAAGCCGACAATCGGAGGGATTGAGAAGATCAAAACTTCGATCGCCTTGTTACCAAAGCTCTTCAAAGATTTTTTTAGAATAACTTCCCTGAACATTTGCGACCTCAACCCTAAGTGGCTTCAGAATAGGGATTGAAAGTCACATTCGTGTTACAAGGGCGACTGCAAGCTGGGAGTTTTGCAGGCTGTAGAGCTCGCTGCCGAAGTATTTTATAGCGGTTTTGCGTGTTTTACGAATCGCTCCTTTGCGAGATATTCGCGACTGAGCACTTTTGCGCGATAATGGCTAAACTTTTGTCAACCTCGCCTCGGTTTACCCTGGAGATTTGCTATGACTGTCCGTTTTAGCTCACTGGTTCTGGTGATTGCTTCGGCTCTCCTGTACTTTTTTTCACAGAGCTCTCTTGCCAATCCCGATAAATCGGCCACACCTTCGAATGAGACAGCTGGACACACTCCCTCTCACGCACGCGCAGCCGTCACAGCCGTCCTCCAGATGCAAGCTGACGCCTGGAACCGGGGAGACCTCGACGCCTTCCTCACCGGCTACCTGCACTCACCCGAAACCTCATACGTTTCTTCCGACAGCGAAGTCTGGGGCTACGACGCCTTGCGCGATCGCTATCAGCGTAAATACGGCGACAAGCACGACACGATGGGCACGCTCAAGTTTTTCAACCTCAAAGTGCAAGATCTCGGTCGTCGCAACGCTTTGTGCATTGGTCACTGGCATCTCGATCGCACAGATAAACCGCCATTGGAAGGCATCTTCAGTCTGACATTCGTGCGCACGCAGGACGGCTGGAAGATCATGCACGATCATACATCCGGGTCGGAACATCCGCACGACGGTGAAACGAAGTCTTGACCCCTGTCCTTTCTGCCCGAAGAAGATTCCGAGTAAGTCGCTAAGTCCTGGAAATGAGCTGCGGAAGCTTGCACCGATACATGACGTCTGTGCGCAGGACGTACTTCCTGCCCGTCAGTATCGGCGCCCCCTCGTGCAGCTTATGATGTTCGAAGACGAGCGCTAGCCCACGCACCGGTCGCACTTCAAATGGCGGTTGTTCATGAAATCTGGTGCCACCACCAGTGAAGCTATCGTTCAAATAGAGCATAAATGTCAACCAACTTGCTTTCTCGTTGCGACGATATGCACCATCGTAATGCGGCGCGAATCGCTCGCCATGATCGTAACGATAGAATCGCCAGCGCTCATTGAACCCGTGCAAATACCAGGAACCGATTTGTTCAGGCAATAAGTGGCGCGCGCTCAAAAATCTGCGCAGAAAGTTCAGGATCGTCTAGCATGACTCGGGTATTGTTCCGAATATCTTTGCGCATTTGCGGGCCACCGAAAGTGGTAACCGGCGCCTCACTAAAACCAATCTCCTCGCCGCGAGCGATGTAGACGTCGCACTCTTTTGGCGATAAGAAATCATGAATAATGAAAACACTATCGGTGTAAAGGAATTCTTTTCGCATATGCGACCTGCTTCAATTTACGACAACATGCTCCGTATTGGTGCGCCCGAATGTTTCCGGTGTATACATCTCCTCGGCCTTGGCGGGAGGGACTATGTAATTGCCCGGAATTGTCGCTCGCACCAGGTAGCTGTAATCATACTTACCACTGAAGAGCAAAGTTGTAAATGCTTCAGCCTGGTGGTCTCGGAGATTCTGGTGATCGAACCACGTCCATGGCCAAAACATAAAAGCAGCAGCCTCGGCACCCGATTGATTTGTCCCGGCTTGCTGCAGCATGCTGCGCGTTCCGGCAAGTTCGGCATTGAGAGGCTCGGTTCCTGCCGGTAATGGATCCATCAAAGCGACGTGGTAGCGAGTGCCGTTGCAGCTGAGCGAAACTTTCACTCGAATAGTAGCGCCGGCTTTGAAATGCCATGTGCCGTCGCTTGCTCGCTGTGCATCCGATTTACTATCCACGCCCTCATAGGTTCTGTGTACGGTGAAACCATAGTCGCAGGCTGGAAATTCCAGTTTCTTCGGACTGTATTCCAATCCAATTCTGTAATACAAACGACCGGCACCTTCTTTATTCAGTAGCAAATCTTGAGCGCCTTCCTTTTCAACGAAATCGATTGGCAATGAAACTGTTTTTGCGATCCCGCTTCGACCAGTGAAATTGATCGTATCGACAAATGTCTGACCAAGCCACAATTGCGCATCGAAATTGGGCTCGACCTTTTCGTATTTATTGAAATACATATTGAGTGCCAGCAGAGCAGACGAATTTTCCTGAGTGCTTTCCCACTTGCCATTGGTGCGATGCGCCAAAAGTCCCTTTGCTAATTTGGCAATCAGACTATTCTCGGGCATAGTCTGGATCAACGATTCGAGCACCACAGCTTCTGTGCGGTTAGCTGAGTGATAGATCAAGTAATCCAGACCACGGTATCCTTCGGATTGCACCGATGCCTTAGAGGCAGTTTCGGTTATATGATTGAGGATCATCTGTCGTACTAGATTTGCTTCGCTCTCTGTTTGCTGCCCTCTGGCTAAGACTGGTAACAGCCAGGCGGCACATTCGATTGGCAGAGTCTTTTCTACTTCATCGCCTTGCAGTGTTTGGCTTTGATCAGGTGCAGTCGTATGTTTTTGCTTATCAGCCAAATCAGCCGCTTCCTTAACCAAGCGAGCAGCGGCAGCAGAGTCGATATCGCCCAACTGGTAGCGCACGTAAAGCGCATAGGCAATGACGCTGCACCGACAGGCGAAGCTGTATTGGTGTATGTCGATATGTTTGTCGATTGCGCGTAAGTAATTTTGGGCTCGTGTCAAAGCTTGTTGCGGAACGGCATAGCCTTTGTTCTTCGCGCTATACAAGGCTCTAATCACCTGCGTCGACATAAACGGCCACTGCGCAGATTCGTCTACCTTCCAGAGTCCGAAGCCGCCATCCGGTCTTTGTCTCGATAACAAAATTCGCACATCTGCTTTCACAATTTCTTTGAATTTTGCTTCATCTGGGGCCGGCAGTAAGCCGAAAGCAGTGAGAACATCGCCCACTGCGAGCATCGACAACAATCGCGCCGACAGTTGCTCTGAGCATTCGTAGGTGTAATCTTTCAAGGACATGTAAGCGTCAGTCAATGACTGCAACGCTGTACTGCTCGTTGTAATTGTCAATCCGCCAACATCATCGATTACATCGGTTGGCGGAATTATCTTTTGCACGGCAGCGCCATTATCGACTTCGCCGTAAGCAGCAAAATCTTCAATACTTGCCGGTTTCAAAACGGGCAAGGATACTTGGGCGGCGTCGGCCGACTCGTTACTGCTGGCACCGAATTGAAAAGTTGCTGTCCCAATGGATTTTGTCTGCACAGGAAATCTCACTTCCACTCGATCGTTAGCCGGCACTGCGATCGTCTTGCCAGCGTCGGACAAGGTGGCATTGGCCGCTTTTGCTACTATGTCTACGTTCATGTCGTGTGCTGTTTGATTTTGCAACACTACTGGGAATTCGCAACTATCGCCAAAATTCAGAAAACGCGGACCCGACGGCTTTACCATCAACGGCAAGCGAGCGGTGATTGATGATTCAGCCGAGCCAAAACAGTCTGTCCCGGAAACGGCAATTGCCATGATTCGGTAACGAGTCAAACTGTCAGGCAGGTGTAAGTGCACTTGAGCATTTCCACTCTCATCTGTCTCCGCGCTGGGAGTGAACAGAGCTAGAGCCGAAAAATTGCTGCGCACGGAAATGGGCGGTGCACCTGGCGGAGGCGGGGCAGCCGGCATCATGCCGCCAAATTTGCCAGCCACAGCATCCTGCGCAGCGGCAGGGAGCGGTGGTGGCGGCAATGCTGACGGAGCTGGTATGGCGCTCAAATCGGCCTTTCGGTGATTGTATAGTGTCTTTTTAAAATTCGACAACAGCACAAATTCGCGCAGATGAAATAGCTGCACTTGGTTTTGCAGGTTTGGATAAAAAGCCTCGATAGGGTCCGGCCATTTGTAATCAGCCATTGCCAGTAACGCTTCATCTGCAACTACCAGCGCCACTTGTCCGTGATTGACAGGCGTCCCGTCGGCATTCTTTAGAGTGATCGAGATATTAGTGTCACCACCCGGCTGCAATTCTTGTTCGTCTGCGTGCACATGGAGATCCAGAGTCTTGGTAATCGGCGGCACACTCAGTTCAGTCGTCCCAGTGGCATATGCACAATCATTACCGGCAAGATTGACTTGTACCGTCAGATTCGGAAAATAATCAGTCTGAATCGGCACTTTAAAAACAGTGGTAGCAGTTTCCATGTTGATTGGGAGTGTCGAAATGATCCCCTCACGGATCAAATTTACGGTTCCATGTGCCGGAGTAAATGGAGCTGCTATCAGAATATGAGCGACTTCACCTGCCTTGTAGGATTTGTGATCGGCGGTCAGCTTTATATCTTGAGCCTCTACTGTTTTTGACGTGGGCGCCTTCTCGCCCTGAACTGAAAGCGATATCGCTGTTCTGTTTGGACGCCCTTTGTCGTCGCTTATAGTGGCTACAATAGCGTACTCACCTTTTGATGGTGGTGGAAAAGATGCAGTGATCGGCTCTCCACCAGATTCCAGAACCTGTTCTTTGACAATGTTCTTGCCGGTGCCATCATTGGCAACACCTTCCATGCGAAGGTGGATCTTTTTGCCGGCTAAATTTTTGCCGTCAATATCGGCGACTACCAATTGCAGTTCTATCGGCATGCCACTTTCATAAAACACACTGGATTGCTTCATACCGACATATAGGTCAGCTGGATGCACCAGCAAATCGACATGATCCGAGTGAGCTTGTCTGTTCACGTCTTGCACAGTCGCTTCGCACGAGCATGATACCGGTTGTGGTGTCGCCAGTGACGAGAAGTGCAGTCGAATCGCCGATTTCCCCAGAGAATCTGTGGTGCTTTCGACTTGTCGCGAGTTTTCCGAAGGAGGCGACGGAGGCACGGCCAAATTCATCGGCGGTGAGCTCGCCTCTGGCGCAATAGCAGATGCAGGGGGTAGTGGTAGCGCCGCCGGTGCAGCAAGTGCAGGCAGTGGTGGTAGCGCCGACGGTGCTGCAAGTGCAGGCGGTAGGGGTGGCGCAGGCGGTGCAGCAAGTGCAGGCGGCGGTGGCAGTGCCGTCG
>CAJCHQ010000452.1 GCA_903970295.1 Bryobacterales bacterium | reverse complement strand
CCGGTGTGAAACCAGCCATTCCGAATCGCCAGGGCAGTCGTTTCCGGTTGCTTCCAGTAGCCACTGGTAACATTCGGACCGCGGGCTACAATCTCACCGACTTCCTCGTTGTTCCACGCTACTTCGGTTCCATCTTCTCGCACCACTTTCACCTGCGTGACGATAAAAGCCCGACCAGTCCTTGTTTTATATTCCAGCACCTTATCGTCTGGCAATTTTTTCAAGTGGTGCTTAATAGTGCTTAGTGTTAAAAATGGGCTCGTCTCGGTCAGTCCGTAGAACTGGATGTAGTCGCAATCGAGCTCCTTCATTATTCGCTTCACCTGTTCAGGTGCTACAGGCGAACCGGCAGTCATCATCATCTTCAGGCTCGATAAATCGTGTTCTTTTAGATCAGGAGTGCCCAACAACTGATTTGCCATCGTAGGCACGAGCGCTGTGATCGTTATCTTTTCGGAACTAATTGCTCGTAAGACATCGGCGGCCTTGAAGTATGGTGTGTAAACATGTTTGCCACCAACCCACGTCACTGCAAAGATTGCCCAGGCGTCAGCGAGATGAAAAATGGGTGCAAAGTGTCCCCATGTTGTGGCGTCGGAAAAGCGCAATTCGGTTATTGCTCCGAGCGCATTGGAAGTGACGTTCATGTGATTGAGCATCACACCCTTCGCTTTTCCAGTGGTGCCACTCGTGTAATATAATTGAGCTAACTGAGTGTCCGGAAATGATGCGTAATGGATGGTGTCATCTGTAGTATCGGCAAGAGCTTTTTCAAACGGGACGACTGAGAATTTTCCTTTTGACGCATCAAAACTATCCTTTACCCAATCTTGATTTTGATTCGTTCCAGCATCTTTATTCGGATCTACCTCAGCGCTTTTAAAAGTCTGATTGATGGTCAGCACATGATTGATGCTAGTGTCTTTCTCAAGGATAGATTTGGCTGTCAGGGCGAAGTCCTGATGCACAATCAAACAAGTGGCGTCGGAGTCATTCAGGATGCCGGTTATTTCGTGGGCAGAAAGTCTGAAGTTGATAGGGTTGAGGATGATGCCGGCTGTTGCGCACGCATAGTAAGCTTCCATGTACTCATGGCAATTTGGTGCAAGAATGCCGACCACTGAATTCTGATTCAAACCAAGCGAAAGAAGATAGTTAGAAAGGCTTCCCACGCGCTTCCCGAACTCCCTGTAAGTGAACCGCTTGTCGCCGTCGATAATGGCTTCTCGGTCCGGCCACAGACTTAAGGCTTTGACCAGTGAAAGATGCAAATTGAAAGTCAATTTCGCTGCTCGTGTGTGGGGTACGGGGCTTGTTACGGAGTCGTAATAGCATATCGCTCACTGCCGGTTAAAGAATCATTTGGAGCAGAGATTAACCAGCTTAATCGCTCCTATTTCGTCGTAATGCTCGGCTCATAGCTGCGACGAACACGCCGCCTCTTTCATACATTCAACAATTCCTTAAGCAACGATACGACTTCCCGGTGATGTCATGATGCCATTGGCGCCTCAACTCCCTTAGTTACCGACGGGCAAGAGTTCGAATAGAGCTGGTATGAATATGCGTTGAGACGTATAATCTTTCAAAGCCATTTTACAAAAAGATGTGGTCGCGCAAGTTCAAGTTGCAGAGCTGCAAAGCTTTAGCACTGGGCTCCGAGAAACCTCGGGCGCGCAGTCGAGCCCGTCGCACGCAAAAGTAAGGGAAGTCATGGGACAAACAATCGTTAAAGACACTTTCAACGGCCTGAAAATTCCTCAGGGCGAAAAAATTACCTTCAAAAACGGAAAGCCAATAACACCAGCAAGACCGATCATCCCATTTATCGAGGGCGACGGCACTGGTCCAGACATATGGAAAGCATCGCAGCGCGTTTTTGATGCCGCGGTAGAGAAAGCCTACGGCAAAGAGCGCTCGATAGCATGGTTCGAAGTCTTTGCCGGAGAGAAAGCTAAGGACAGCTTCGATAACTGGTTACCAGAAGACACTCTCGCTGCAATTAAAGAGTTCGGAGTTGGTATCAAAGGACCTTTGTCGACACCAGTCGGTGGAGGCATTCGTAGCTTGAACGTTTCATTGCGTCAAATATTCGACCTGTATTGCTGCGTCAGACCTGTCCGCTACTTCAAAGGTGTGCCATCACCAGTAGTAGCGCCTGAAAAACTAGATGTTGTGATCTTCCGTGAAAACACAGAAGACGTATACTCGGGAATTGAGTATGCTGCAGGTTCCCCGGAAGCAAAACAGCTGATCGAGTTGATCGCAACCTGGGGCAAGAAGATTCGTCCTGATTCAGGTATCGGCATCAAACCAATTTCCAAGACAGCTTCGCAACGGCTAGTTCGTCGCGCTGTCGAATATGCCATCGAACGCAACAAAAAGAGCGTTACTC
>CAJCHQ010000451.1 GCA_903970295.1 Bryobacterales bacterium | reverse complement strand
GGTGGCGATACCCCTCGGCACAGAGGCGGACTAAGATTAACCGATCCTCGCCAAAGCGCCAAACTGGCGGCCAGCTGAAAAATGCGCATACGCATACAACCGTCTGCGTGCACCACCCAGGCACCGCCGGTGGTCGTTTATCAAACTCGGCACCACCGATGCCACCGAAAGCTCAGAGCAGGCACCACCGCCTTAATTGGCGCTCGGCGAATTGGTGGTGGCAAGCATGGTGTTGGCTGCAATACCAAATCATCGGTCAACTTCAATCAGCCGCCTCGGCGGTCAACATTATCGGCAAGACAAAGAGCCAGCAGGCGACGCTTTAAGGCACTTTAGTAATGATCTGTTACGTATTGGTGCCTAGTGATACCAGCCATTAAAAGCGGTGCGCACCAGCAGTAGAGCCACCTTCTTCAAAATCCAGCCAGTTGGCTCTTTGAACATGCCACCAAAATATATATGCAATGCATGACTAAAGAATAGATATCCTTGGTACAATATTTGTGCCACCTTAAGTGGTGGTAGGTGGCATACCAAATCCACGGGTCGCTCCAGTCTCACTGGGCGGCTATCCGAGGCGTACTCGATTGTCTTCGAAGCCCTCGGAAACGAAGCTTAGTAGACCTAAGCACCACCCGGCCGAGGCCGGCTTATCCCCAGATCAAAAGGAGAGAGTGATGGTAATAAAGAAGAAGCCAGCAGCGCGACCCAAAGCCGCAGCCAAGTCGGCTAAACCAAGAATCGCCCACAAAGCCGCCAAAATCGGCGGCGGTCGTAAAGTCACGCGTAAGGCACCAGCCGCGAAGCATACCGCCAAAGCAGCATCTCACACCGGCGGAGACTACACGCAATTCAGCGGCAAGTTCACCGTTCGTTTGCCCAAGTCTCTTCACCAGGCGCTTGTCGATCGTGCAGAAAAAGAAGGCGTCAGCCTCAATCTGTTCGTGACCAATGCCTTGTCTCGCACAGTCGCAGTATCCGGCGGCAAGAAGAGATAATCGAATCGACTAAAAGAAAATTGCCGGGATGGTACCAACCTCCCGCAAGAGGTCCGTTAAAACGGACCTCTTTTTCTTTTGTTCAGCTGAAATCGAATAAAAATCGGGCGCCATCACCGACGGTTCACATGCATCTGGTGGCAATCAAATTTGAGTTTAGTAAAATGAAAGCAGACGTTTTCCAAATGTGCTAACTCTAATCAAACTCAATCAAAAATGAGTGCGCATTCACAATGCAACTTCACTTGCGAAGCTTGACTGTTCAAATTTTTTAAGCAGATTCGCCCGGTCGAGCTAGCATAGTCAGGCAGTGGTGGGGCTATGCAGTCGACGCCTTAAGCGAAAATCATTTTCGATCCAGATTGGTTATTTCGGCTGCCTTTGACCAGCTATTGAGATCAGGTAGACTCACCAAGTTCCGATTGGAACGGCATTACTCCGGCAACCATTTTTAAGGAAACGAATGAGTCAAAACATTCCTTTGTTGAATCTGCAGGCGCAGTATCAAGAAATAGGGCATGACATCGAAACTGCAGTTTTGAACGTACTACGCAGTCAGCACTTCATTTTAGGTAAGTATGGTGCGCAATTCGAATCGCAAGTCGCTGAACTATGCGGTTGCGATCACGGAGTAGGCGTCGCCAACGGCACAGATGCACTGATTTTGGCGCTCTGGGCACTCGATATAGGCCCGGGCGATGAAGTGATCACAACTCCATTCACTTTCGCAGCGACAGTCGAAGCGATTTGCTTGCG
This sequence comes from Bryobacterales bacterium, assembly GCA_903970295.1. The sequence goes on along the minus strand of CAJCHQ010000451.1, from coordinate 4,604 downwards.
CGGAGCCAAGCCGGTATTCGTCGACGTTTTTGAAGATTCGTTCAATATAAACACCCAGCAGATCGAACGGGCAATCACCAAGAACACCAAAGCGATCATGCCCATTCACTTGTATGGGCAGCCAGCCGACATGGATACGATTTCGGCTCTGGCCAAGGCGCACGGACTGAAAGTGATCGAGGACAACGCCCAGGCTATTGGTGCCAGCTACAAAGGTAAGCCCACAGGCAGCTTTGGCGATGTCGCCTGTCTTAGTTTTTATCCGACGAAAAATCTCGGCGCCGCTGGCGACGCCGGCATGGTCGTCACCAAAGATGCCGAATTGTTCGAGCGTCTGAAAACGCTCAGAGCGCATGGCATGAAGCGCCGCTATTATCACGACGAACTGGGAGTCAACAGTCGCCTGGACGAAATTCAAGCGGCAGTGCTGGTGACCAAATTTCCTCATTTGCTCGAGTGGACGAGAAAACGCCAGGCGGCCGCGAAACTCTATGATCGAGCGCTCAATGGTTGTCCGGGCATCATCACCCCCAAACTCAGTTTCGGTAATGCCGCCGCCAGCGAAGCTACAATCGGCCATGTCTGGCATCAATACACGATCCGTGTCAGTGCCGGTCCCAGTCTTTTAGCTAGCACTGCCCGCGATACCGTTGCCCAAGAATTGGCAAGCCGCGGCGTCGGCTCGATGTGTTATTACCCAGTGCCCCTGCATGTTCAACAAGCATTCATGCATCTAGGTTACAAATTGGGTGACTTCCCAATCTCGGAAAAACTGGCGGACGAAGTCTTGTCCATCCCGATATATGCTGAGCTGACCGCAGATCAAATCGCGTATGTGTCCGACAGCCTGCGCCAGATCATGTCGTCGGTGTTCGCACTGACTATGCCAGTGCCCTTGACACCACCGGTGTTGACTATATAGGAGCATCAAGCTCGAGGGGCTGGATTGAGCCAGATCAGCAAACAAGCTTCAATACACGCTGAGGCGCGTTTGGGCGAAAATGTCCAGGTGGCTCCGTTCGTAATCGTTTCCGCAGGTGTTGTGATTGGCAAAGATGTGAGCATCGAGGCCGGTACAATCATCTACGAAAATGTCGTGATTGGCGACGGCACACACGTTGGTGCTCAATGCATTCTTGGCGAACGGCTGGGCGGGCGCCGCGTGGCAGCCGACTACGTCAACCCGAAGTTGGAAATCGGTGCCGATAGCATTATTCGTTCCGGCACAATCATCTACGCCGGCTGCATCATGGGTCGCGGCTTCCAGACTGGCAGTCGAGCCCTGATCCGCGAAGAGAGCCACTTTGGTGACAACTGCAGCTTCGGCGCTATGTCTCAATCGGACGGACAAATCAGAGTCGGTAATAATTGCCGCTTTCATAACAACGTCTTCATCTCCACATACACGACGATCGAGAATGACGTGCACTTCTACCCAATGTCATGCACGGTAGACAGCTTGCATCCGCCATGCCAGAAAGGCAGGCAGGGTCCGTATTTTGAAAGAGGCGTCATAGTCGGAGCCAAAGTACTCGTTCTGCCACGCGTCAGGGTGGGACAGGGATCAGTCCTCGCCGGAGCCTCCGTCGTCACTCATGATGTGCCACCGAATATGGTGGTGGCAGGAGCACCGGCCAAAGCGATCAAAAAGAAAGAAGAAGTGCGCTGTCATGTCGAAGACCGTCCGGCCTACGAGGTTGCACTCGAGTCGCTGAAAGCCACTTGAGCGCGTTGAACCGAAAGAACATATGTCTGATATGCCTGATTGTCGGTCTGACAGTGATGGCTTATGCCAATATCCTATTCAATTTTTTCCTCGGCGACGACTTCGTGCATCTAACCTGGCTTAGCAAGGCGGTGCATGATCCCAGCCTGCTTGCCCGCAATTTCAACCACAATTGGCTGGACATACAGACTTTCAGATTCTATCGACCCTTCATTTCTGTGGTCATGTTTAGCGATTACATGATTTGGGGCGCCAATGGCTTGGGCTTTCATCTCACCAACGTCCTTTATCATGTAGCCAGCGCACTTCTGGTATTCAGCATCACCAGACAACTGGCGAGCAAATTGCCCGCACAAAATTTTGTTTACGAGGACATGTGGCCGACTGCAGCCGCTCTTCTCTTCGGTCTTTATCCGCTGCATTGCGAACCGGTCTCCTGGATCACAGGCAGAGTCGACACAATTGTCACGACATTTTATTTGCTCTCGGTGTGGTGCTACATACGATGGCGCGAGCATTCAAAAGTGCCCTTGCTATGCGCCTCTCTCGGCGCTATGACCATGGCTCTCTTTTCCAAAGAAATGGCAGTGACAGTGCCAGCTTTGCTAGCTTGCTACCAATTCATTTTTTCACCTGCAGCCCAGCCAAAATGGACGGCCAAACTAGTCGAAACCGCTAAAGCGACTTCTGCCCACTGGTTGCTGCTTGCTCTCTATTTTTTTCTGCGCCGCATCTCGCTCGGCACTTTCGTCGGTGGCTACGATGACTCTCTATTTTACGTAGCGAACTGGAAGGACTTTCTCAACAACTGGTCGAGCGGCTTCTTCATGATCTTCGTACCAGTTAACCGCGTGGTGATAGGCGGCAGAAACATCGTCCGCATCCTCTGGGATGTGGCGATGCTGGGAGCTCTTTCAGCTCTATTCTTTTCAATGGTGAAAGGCAGCTGGCGTCTGCTCGTGTTCCTGACCATATGGTGCATACTGGGATTGGCTCCGGTCTACAAAGTCTTTGCAATTTTGCCCGATCTGCAAGGAAGCCGTCTAGCCTATGTTTTCACAGTCCCCCTCTCGATCCTGCTGACTTATTGTTTGTGCTGCGCAATTTCATACGCGACACAAAACAAGAAGTTGATAGCTCAGAGGCTGGCAGAGGGAGCGTTAGTCCTGCTAATCGTTTCCTCATACATACTTCTGTTTTTGAATAATGAAGTCTGGCGGCACGCAGGCATTGAAATGAATGCAATCAGAGCTTCTTTGCAGAAAATCTACGAGGAGACAGGTGGCGACCCCCAAACCCTGTTGATCGGCATGCCTGATGAAGTGAACGGCGCTTATGTCGGTCGCAATGCATTACCCGGAATGCTCGAAAAGCCGCAGTTTCCAGTTAACGTTCGCAACTGCGTGTTCTTCAATGATGCGCTTCCAATAATGCCTTTTGGCTTCCTGAAAGAATCGCTCAAAAAAGCCTGCGCAGAAGTGAGAATTTACTTTTGGAATAGACCAAACAGAACGTGGCAAAAAGTCAATCTGGCAGATGCGGGCAAGAATCCAAATCCGTCCGTCTATTTGCAAAAGCCTGACACTCCCACTCGTGGCAGAACGGAACCAAGTGCAGAAGCGGTTCTCGCTAGAGCAGGAGGGACCCTGATTCGAACCGAAAGCGAAAATCCGGCGAGCTGTTTCAACTCTGATTTTCTTTACGTTCGCACCAAAGCACCGGTATCGCGCCTGGTGCTCGATTTCAGGAACGACCTCACACTGCGCGGCAAAGTCAGCGATGCCACACTTGGTGAAGACTTCGATTGGGATGGCAGCCACGGTGTCCTTTTCCATTTGCGTGCCGATCCGATCTGGGCTTTAGGTGGCTCGGCACACGCGATTAGCCTGAGAGCCAAAGATCCCACAGAATTGCAGGATGCTCGATTCATTCCCGCTGAACAGATCATGCCATTCATAACTTTTTCAAACTCGGGTTACCTCGGCACAAAAGGCTATTTGCATTTGTCGGCTAGCAATCCGTCAGGTACTGTCAGTTGCTTTCAGAATGAAATAGCAGGGGCGACTGGTTTCTGTCTGGAAATTATGCGAGCCAATTTATTTTTCTCACCAGAAGAGTTGAATGCAGCACACTCAACTCAAAAAATCTGGAAAGAGATCGTCGTCAAATCGAAAACAGGGGACATAAAACTTACGCGCGATCTATTTCCCACTTCCGGGATCTATCAGGCTCGAGCCTGGGCGCTGGATGCCGCCGGCAAACGCATTGGCGTCGCTGGCGATCACATCGATATCGCCGCGGATTGATCGATTCACCAGGCAGTCACTTTTTCGTTGCTTATAATTGCACTGATAGTAGTGCCTTTGGGCGCACTGCCATCAAGATCTTCCTGAGATTGAGCGACGAAACCACTGCCCCAATTATTCACGTTCGCAGCAACATTGAACGACGTTTCTGCTTTTGGATCAAGCGACTTGCCGTTTAGCGAATAATTGTCATAAACGTATTGCCCGTTGGTGATGTGAGCATCCAGCTCGAGATTGTAATTGGTATTGGCTTTGAGTGCCTGGCCGCCGGTGATTGAACCTTCATTCACCCAACCATTTTTGTGACCGTCAGCCAAATATTGCTGTTGATTCCAGTAATAAACGTCTCCATTTTTAGGATCGATCTGCGTACCAATTACATATTGTTTATTGGTGGCTTTGTCAGTGACAATCATGTCCTTTTCAAACATATTGCCGTCTTTTATATAATTGGAATCGAAGTTGACTGTCGCAGTAGATTGGAAGTGAGTGGAATCGGCGGGGATATCGCCTTTCGCGGTGCCGAAGTGGGTTGACGCGCCGATGATTGAATCGCCCCAGGCACCACCGGT
>CAJCHQ010000450.1 GCA_903970295.1 Bryobacterales bacterium | reverse complement strand
GGGCCAGCGCGCGCTCTGTAAGCAGAATGACTCCCGCTCCAAACAGCAGCGAAAAGAGGCCTCGCATTTTGCCTTCGAAAAAGATCCAGCGAAGAAACCAGGCGGCGGTGTTGAGCTGCCAATGGGGCCCATCGAACACCGGCTTGACGGTGCTCAAGGGCACCAGGTAGTTCGAGTAGCCGAAGGCAAAATCGGTGACGTTCATCACCAGGATGCCCATCAGGGAAAAGCCACGCAGCGTGTCGAGGCTGCTGATTCGTTCTGCCCTGGCGACCGGGCTGAGCGCCGGTCCGGCCAGTTCTTCTTCTCCGAGCTGCACTGAGCTTGCCAAACGTGCTCTCCCGTTTTGCTTCCGAGTATGTCACCCGCGGCTATGCCATTCAAGACAAGATTGCAGCCCGGGTTATAGTGACTATCACCGGATAGAGGATAGTGATGCTTGCTCGCATTTCATTGCTGAGTTGCTTGTTTTTATTTAGAACCTTCACTTCCTGCACTCCTTAGACTTCCTTCACTTCCTTCACTTCCTGCACATCCTTCACTTCCTGCACTTCCTGCACTTTCTGCACTTCCTTTACTCCTGCGCTTCCTTGGTAGACTGTCGATACTTTAAGCAATAGTTGCAGTCGCTCTTGAGCGCTGACGGCATCGAGTCGAACACAAAGAACGCAGATGCGACGTCGTGAACATGAACCTGAGTCTTATGCTCGAATGACAAACTCATCCCGTCCGAAGTCGACTTCTGTGTGCTGAAACCCAGCTTCTTTAGTCTGCGACCGATCTCCTCCGGACTTAGACGCTCGCTCTGCCCACGAGCTTCAAGAAAGCGATTCGTTTCGGCGGTAATTTCTTTCACGAGCACGCGCTTCGGCTGTCGGTGGAATAGATCCAGCATGGCACTCGCAATGAGCCCCTGCGTGCTAGCGGCACGATCCGCCTTCAGCTGTCGGTCCTCGTCCGCGAGCAGGTGCACCAGTCTTGCCTGAAGATCCGGCGCACCCACTAGGCAATTCCCAAGTGCACTGGCGACGGAAAACATCTCCGACGTGAGGCCCGACGGGTTGAATGCGGATGCGCGAACCTGATTCTTGATCTTTTCCCGAAAGACCATCATGTTCTTTTGGTTAGCTGTTTCATAGCCCATCCAAGCGTGAGCGACAACGCGACAGGGAGAACCCGTAAAATCGGGAAGGTCCACAACAATCGAGTTTTGTATCCTTCCGAAAGAAGAACTTTCGCCGACATAGATTGCTCTGGTGCTTGAGACAAACTCGTTACTCATTTCCGCAACGTTGAAGCCTACATGAGTGAGCTCCCCAATCAGGTCTGCGGTTCGACCGTCCAGATTTTGCGCCATGATTAATTGGGTGCATGCGTAAACAACATGTTTAAGGTCGCCACGTCTAAAGTGGATCAGCCGCCTTGGGTAGCTGCAAATCCCCCCGAGGATACTGAAAAGCAGCAGCGCTTGGGGTCGTGGACCGGTGATCACCAAGCAAGGACTGATCGAAATGAAACTTTGAAACCACGTCGAAATAGCCCAGAACGCAATCAACTCACAGGTGTCGTCAGCAAGTCCGGTGCGCTCACCGATAGCTCGCGCAAAGTCATGATGAATCTTGGCGATCCCGCTGCCTTCCGAAACCGTCGATTTTGCTGAGCCTTCATGCTTCTCGGTAATGCGAGACAACTTGGGATCGGCAAGTGAAGTGTTTGCGGTTGCGGGTGAAGCTCCTTGAAAGCTCTGCGGGGAACTGGGAGACTGTTGGACCGTCTGTAAGCCAGGGGCTGTGCTGCCGGCGGAAAAGTTTTGGGTTGTCATATTTTGACCTCTATAAATGACCGTGATAGTCGGAAAACTGAATTCGGCGCCTTTCCTCTGCAGAAAAGCTCTGCCAGAATCTTGCGTCCTCAAGTGAATACTGAGGACGGGCTGCCGCTCCAATTAACTTTCTGCCTCTGAAGCAAATAAATTGGAGATTGGACTCGCGCATTTTGACCGTTCCGCTGGTCAGGCTCTGCGATCTAGACCGCGGTACCCGACCGTAGGGTAGGGAGTCAGGCTGTGGGGATTTGCTTTGGTCTACGCGTCTGGGGAAAAACCGACGTCAAGTCTTATATAGAGAAGGACACCCTGATGCCTCTCTTCCAAGCCAAGTCCAAGACCGATCGGGGGTCCAGGACCGACGGACCGCACCTTAGCGCTTCTTCGAGACAACCTGCGCTTTACTGCAGGATGAGCAAGAGGGCCGCCGATTTTGGCCCCACCGAATGGCAGGCTCTAGTTACTCATGGATAAAAATCATCTCAATGTCGTTGTAAACGCTACACATTCCCGCCAAAATTTACGGTTACCACAGTCATCGCGAGCACTGGAATAGGGCAGTTTTCTGTAGACAGACCCCTTGGCAACCCCTAAACTAATTACAGTTATAGCGATCATTATCCTGCATGGTGGCGCAACGACACGGCAACCCCCGAAAAGCCAAGCCGTAGACAACTTTAAGGGGGAAAGCTGGGTTTTGAAGACCAACCGTCAGAGACAGATCGATTTGACGTGTTGCATGAGTCATCCAAAAAGTTGGTAGTACCCGTATTCTTAGCACGGCACGACATGGTCTGTTGGTAGACGCACTAGCCAAAGCTGACGATCGATTGCAAATCGACCCAGACAGCGCACGCCTGGCTCCGCGCCTACACCCCAATTGACCCTTCCCCCCAAGGTGCTCTCCCCTTCCCTAAGCGATTAGGGCCGGTGCAGTTTTGTGTTGGCGACGAACCAGCCAAGTTTGAGACGTTAAGACCGGAATCGCGGTTTCTGGACCGCCATAGTCTCGACTTGATCGAGATGGTCTGAGAAGTAGCTTCGCAATTTTGGTGTTGGGGGCCAATTTGAAAAAGGTTTCAGGGGCGTTTCATCGACGGTGCGCGCCGCGCAAAGGGCGAATTCACCAAGCGATTTGGATCGTTACTAGTCTGCTAATTTTGCTCCTTTTTGGAGTGAATGCTCCTGCCCAGGTGAATGTTTATACGCGGAGTTATGACAACTCCCGCACCGGCGACAATCTGCAAGAAACCACGCTTACCAAAGCGAATGTAAACGCCAATAATTTTGGCAAGCTGTTTACGGTTCACACGGACGGGGAGATTTTCGCTCAGCCCCTCTATGTTTCGAACCTGACCATTAACGGCGCCGTACACAATGTCGTTTTCGTAGCGAGCATGCGCAACACGGTGTACGCGATTGACGCGACGTCCGGCACCGTGCTCTGGTCACAGAATTACGGCAGCCCCATCTACCCTCCGAATGTGGAAACCGATCAGAACATTTCCTGGAGCACAGATATTGGGATTCTCAGCACTCCCGTCATTGATCCAGCAACCAACTACATGTATTTCGTTGCTGGTATTGAACCTGCGGGGAGTTACGCCTACTCATATCAGTTGAATGCGATCGATATCACCACCG
>CAJCHQ010000449.1 GCA_903970295.1 Bryobacterales bacterium | reverse complement strand
GCTGTGCGAGCCGATGGAGAAATAGTCAACACTCGAGACTATCCCCAAGATGGCTTCCGGCGTGAGGTCGAATCTGGCGCTCAGTGGATCGATACACTGGCTTTCCCCAAGAAAAAACTGGCTGATGCGACGGAATTTGGCATTGTATTGTATCCAAACGACACTAAAGCCTGTCTGCCTGCGACTGCTAAGAAAACAGACTGGGGTGTGATCCGCGTGCTTTTGCCGCTGCAGTAGGGGCGAACATCATTTGTCTTCGTCTTGAGGGAATAGAAAGTTACTTCATCACCGTAACCGCCGGCGCCACCATCAACTCGTAAGGTAAGACGTTGAAATCGCAAACTGCTTGAGCTCGTATAACTATGAATTGATCGCTTTCAACTCTTTCTCCGCAGACAATATTCCGCGTTCGACGTAAATCGGGCGCATGTCCTGACGAATCAATTTCAATCGTGACGCAAATCCAATCGCCAGCAATGTCGATAGCACGCCCGAGATCATCACCGTCTCGTTCGCTCCGATTCTTGCTGCCACCGCCCCTGCTACCAGGCTACCAAATGGTGCCAGTCCAACAAAAGCCATGGTGTAGATGCTCATCACTCGACCGCGCTTATCTTCCTCCACTACCGTCTGGATCAAGGTGTTGCATGATGCCATTTGCACCATGCTGCCAAAACCGACGAATAATAAAAAGAACAGCGCTAGATGCAGAGAGTGGCAAAGTCCGAAACCCACGAGCCCCAGACCAAACGACACGCAAGCGATGACGAGCCAGCGTCCCAGTCCAAGCACTCCCTTGCGCGAAGCGAGGAATAGTGCGCCGACGAGGGCACCGAACCCTGTCGCAGCGGTGAGAAATCCGAGCGTAGAGGCATCGCCATGAAAAACATTTTTGGCAAATGCCGGCAGCAAAGTCGTGTAAGGCATGCCGATTAAGCTGACGAGGGCCATCAATAAAATGAACGAGCGCAATGGTCGAAAACCGAATGCGTATTTAAATCCCTCTTTCAATTCTTCGACGACTGATTTGCCACTCTTGGCTCGCACAGGCACTGCCGTGCGGATCAGAAGAAGAGCGCCAATCACTGCTATGTAACTGAGTGCATTGATCAAGAAGCACATGCCTTCTCCGGCTTTGGCTATGAAAATTCCGGCAACGGTTGGCCCGATCAATCTGGTCATCGTCACAATCGAAGAATTCGTCGCAATCGCGTTCGGCAATAAACTTCTGTCATCCAGCATCTCTACCAGAAATGTTTGGCGACTGGGCAGATCAAAAGCGTTAATCACTCCCGAGAAAACACCTAGGGCAAGCAATTGCCAAATTTGCACGTGCCCATTGAGAGTGAGAGCGGCCAGCAAGCCCGCCTGGAGCATGGCAAAAACCTGGGTGATGATCACCAGCCGATGTTTCGCCACACGGTCTGTGACAATGCCGGCCAAGGGTGTGATGAAGAATGCCGGCGCCTGTGTAGCAAAAGCCATCAGACCCAGCATGCTGAGCGAATTAGTCATTCGGTAGACCAGCCAACTCAACGCCATTTGCTGCATCCAGGTGCCAATCATCGATATGACCTGCCCGCCGAAATAGAGACGCAAGTTTGGATTATGCCAAGCTCGTTGGCTAGTTTGGCTTTGCTGTGCTCGAGGAGATATGGCTGCCATTGCCTGCACTGCCGTCAGGGGAGAACACCTCTACCGACGCAGTCCGTCTCAAAGAGTGTCTGCTCGAGCCCTGGAATTACCAGATTTTACCCAGGCGTTAACGCAAGCAATCATTTCCCGCCAGTTAACATCAACGCCGAAGGCGCAGCCTTTTTCGTCATTTTTGCCGCGATTTGCTTTAGAATCTTGCTTCCACATTGGGCTATATGCAACGTTTACAGACCAAATTAAGCTTTCCCGCCGACTTTTCCCTCGGTCGGCTTTATGTCGAAGACGATTACGTTCAGTCAGTCTATATCGCCGAGGCCCAAGGTCTAGTAATCGTTCCGGCCGATGTGCGCGTATCGTTGAAGTTGCGCACCGACACCAAGTTAGACCTTTCGCCTCTGTCTGGGTGCGAGCCGAGAGCGTTTCATTCTCTTTCATTAGCCAATTCTCAAGTTGATGATTGGCAGCTCGAGCATCTGCGTCAGCTGAGCGGTTTGAAAGAGTTGCACCTGGAGCACACTAACTTAAGGGGCTGGGGATTCGCTGCTTTGCAGTCATTAACGGCTCTGGAAGTCTTGACTCTGTGGTGGACGAGAATCGGAGATGAAGCTTTTAAATTTATTGGAAAAATACCCAAGTTGAGGGTGCTCACATTGAGCTGCACTCATGTATCTGATCTTGGTCTGGCGCAACTTCACGACCTCACGCATCTGGAAGATCTTGATCTGTGGGCAACTCGAATCGGCGATCAGGGTTTATCGACACTCTCTAGTTTGGCTTCGCTGAATACGCTTGGCTTAGCAAACACTCACATTTCGGATCGTGGTCTTGCTCACCTGGGTCGCGCTGGGAAGCTACAATCGCTAAACTTGTACAGAACTGAGATAGGCGATGCGGGAATCAAGCATCTCAGTCAGTTGGTTGATTTGAGAAATTTGGACCTGAGCCATTCAGAAGTGACGGATGCTGGTGTCGAATATCTTGTATCGAACCGCCAATTAGAGAGTCTGCATCTGGGGCAGACGCAAGTGACTGACAAATGTATTCAGTCGATTATGAAAATGAAAGCGTTGAAGTCACTGGATATTAGCAATACACAAGTCACAGCGGTCGGACGGGAAGCACTACGGGCGATGCCCAGCCTGACGAAAGTCAGTTTCAACGCTTGAAGCATGGGGACGGAACGGTGCTAGAACTCAAAGATTGGGTCAAGCGAGAGAAATTTGCCTTACGTCCGTGGCTTCTTTTTGGGAAGGGCCCGACTTTTTCCAGGCGCCACGAATTCGACCTCGAAAGTTTCAATACATTTGCTCTCAACCACGTCGTTCGCGAGCAAAAAGTCGAAGTCGCTCACATTATCGATATAGACGTGATCGAAGCTTGCGGGCCGAGTTTGCTTACAAATTGCGATTGGTTGCTTGTGCCGCGTGTGCTTAATGTCAAATCTTTTCCCAGCCAGTATCTAAACATCATCGACTGGTGTGCTTGCCTGCCCGTACTCGCTGAGCTTAATAGGCGCGAACGGCTCGTCACCTACGACTTTTCGCATCTAGATAATGGGGATCCGTGGACAGTGGTGGCGCGTTATTTCAGCTCAGAAGCGGCTATGGAAATTCTTGGCCGCATGGGTGTGAAACAAATTCGCTCGCTCGGAATCGACGGCGGCATCGGTTACAGTGAAGACTTCGAGGATTTGAAAAAGCGAACGCTTTTGGCTAACGGGCAGCCGAGTTTTGACCTGCAATTCGGACGACTCAAAGAAATAGCCGAAAAATTTACAATCGACTATGCACCTCTGGCGGTGCCAACACCTGTGCCAGCGCAATTATCTGTTGCCATCCCCTCGGCGGCTCTTGCAGAACCTTCTACCGCTGACCCCGCACCTTACCCCGCCGCCGCTCCAACTTCTGCGGCCCCTGCCGCCGAACCTCTGACTTTGACCGGCAAGCTGCAGAACATGGAGCAAGAAATCCGCGCTCTGCGCTCTGAGCTGACGGCAAGCAATACCGAACTGCAATCAACGGTTAAAGAACTCGAAATCGTGACCGAGCGGCTCGGCTGGGCGAACAATGAAATTGCAGAATATCGCGAGCGCGTTTTATCTGTGGAAAGAAATATTCATACTCTGTACAAATCCAAAACGTGGAAACTTGGGCGTGTCTTCACCAAACCTGCAGATGCATTAAAAAAGCGACTGCATAAAAATGGGTCGGAGCTGTGAGAATAGACGCACAAAGCAAGAGATAAGCACCAGGAATTGTCGAGCACTGTAGGCGGTATCATTGACTAGCACACTGATAAAAAGTAAACGGAATAAGACGCTCCGAGCTGACGACGGTAAAACGTCAGTAGCTGCTGCGATTTTGGTTTTTTGCGGTTTGCTCGCCTGTCTTTACGCGATCTACAGCCCAGTCTACCGATTTCAATATGCTTTTGCTGACGACTATTTTTGCTTGCTGGAAAAATTGCGTAATCCGCTCTGGGTAGAAGCGCATAACGCGCAATATTTTCTTCAGGGACGCGCCTTGTCGAGCTTGTTTTTCATTCCCGAAATGTGGAACGTCAAAGTGATCGCTGATTTTGTTCCAGTACGCGTCCTGGGCGTGTTCTACATCGGGCTGTGTTCATTCTGCTTCTATCTGGCATTGCGAACGGTCAAATGGACGGGCTGGCAGTCGTTTGGCGGAGCCATCTGCCTGGCAGTGACTGCCGGTTTGCAGGTGCATTCCACCTGGGCAGTAGCATCACATCAGGTGCTGGCTACCGTCTGCGCATTTTCCGCCTGGTATTTCCTGAACAAAGTTGGACAGAATTCTGTCAACACAATAAATGCTGACGCGCCCAGCTTTAGCCGCCGTCTTTTGTCTGTCATTGAGCGCGTCAATCTCGTTCCCATCGCGCTCTCCCTCGCTTTTATGTTCTCCGCTGTGGCCATCTATCAGCCGGCGGCGATGTTTTTCTGGGTATTTACCGCAATAACACTGACGGCTGAATCTGGCTCGTTTTTCGATAAACTGCGATTTTTCCTGCTTGCCCTGGTAATTTGCGGGCTGGCATTAAGCGCTGACTTCGGCACTTTTTTTCTAGCCAAACAGTATTACGGAGCGGCCGCTTTACTGAGCGGGCGTTCTCATTTGATGACTGATCCACTGGCGAAATTGAGTTGGTTTATCAACGGTCCGCTCGTCGATGCATTTAATTTCTTTCGCCTTGTTCCGAGCCGCTCACTGGCCTGGAAGTCAGCCCTGCTTATCGCTTTTGGCGTCATTCTCGGCTGCTCGGGCAGTTGGAGACAACGCATCGGGCTCTTCGCTTGTGTGTCTGCTCTGGTGCCTTTGACCTACTTGCCCAATCTGCTGGTTGCCGAAAATTTCACATCTTACCGCAGCGAAATCGCTTTGCTGGCCCTGACTACGTTACTCTTGCTCGTGGCTGTGCGAAACGGCGTGCAGAAGCTTCATTGCCGCGATCGAGTTTTCACATGTGCCGCTTTCGGCTTGGCGATTGTCCTCTCACTGACTGCATATTTTAATCTTCTCAATTTTTTTGCCGTCCCGCAGACACTCGAATTGACGCTTTTGCGTGAGCAGGTGCAAGGCAAGTTTGGGATCAACCAGAGTCGGCATCCACTTCTGTTTAAGCGTGAAGATTCGCTTGCTCCGTTTGTGCGTTATGATGAGTTCGGCATGCCATCGTCGGCTCAAACGTTTGCCCGTACGCCTATGCAAGTGCTGCTCAAGCTGGAAACTGAAAAATAGGAATGGGGCGCGAATCTGGCCGGACTGGTACGATTACAGACGGGCTGAAAAACCTACTCGAAGGCAATGTTCGCCGGCAAACGAGGGTTATGAAATTTAGCCATTCCCACTTCATCAAGCGCGGCAGTTTTCTGCCCCATTTTAAAAAAACAATATGCCTGTGCGAGGTGATAATCGGAATTGTTTGGAATGTCCGCCAATAATCCTTTCAGCTCCTGCCCGGCTTTTGAATACTCTCCCATCTGAATCAAGATGGCGGCTTTTCTGTAATAGTAAGCCGGTTCATTGAAGTGAGCAGCCTTCTGTGCACACGCTTCTTTGTATGCGGCTTTGACATCTGGCTCGTCCGAAAAATACTTTGCGGTTAAAATGAGCGACGTCGGCGGCGCGGCATCACTGGTGGTACCGCCACCGGCTGCCGTAGGCTTCTGCCCGACGGGTGCATCTTCAATAGGAAACTGCTGCATCTGAATCGTCTGCCCTGGTAAGGTGACACCACTCCCATTCGCTCGCCCACCTGATGACGATGCGCCGCTTCTCGATGTCGGTGAACTTAGCGTCATGTCGTTGCCAAACCACTTACTGTGAACAGAGGGCTGTCCCGGTTGGGCGGGGAATTGTCCGCTGACTGCGGGATCGGTCGACTGAGCTAACGACAAAAGTGGATACTGGGTGATCGAAAACGCTGCGAGCACCAGTTGAGAAAATCTAAGGAGTGAGTTTTTTTTAGACACAAATTTATGAGAGTGCATGTTTTTCCCGATGAATAATGGAGGGCTTACGATTCATGCCACTTGGGATGACATAGGTAGAGTCATGGCGTCGCTCCAGACCCGGCGTGGCGTTGATATGATAACAGGGGGATGCACCCACAGTGGTTGATCAAGGAGAGAATTTATGAGTATCTCGGATGATTCAGCCATGAAAAGGCGACGGCAGCTCTCATAAGAGCGGAGCTACGCGCAAGAAAAATCGCCAGCAAAGGAGACAGCCATTAGTGTTGTTCGTAATGGACAGTTAGTGCATGAAGCACCATATAAAGTGCCATTATGAGGTTGATTTTGCCTGCAGCAAGGCAAAACCGTGGTAGCAATTGAAGTGAAAAGCGGCAACCGGCGCCAAGCGCTGCCTGGGATGGAGGCATCAGGAGCCGACATCTTCTCGTCTAGCTGCGCAGCAATCTACGCTGGTCCTGAACTTATTCCTTTATCGTTCCAAGGTTCGTAAGGGTATTGCGGAGTGGCATCAGACCAAATCTGACCTGCAGGTGCACCGTCACCTGAGACGCTGATGCCTCCATTAGTGAAGTTCGAGGCGAAAGTGTTAACCATTCCGGCAACAGGTGGTGCTTCTGCGGCAGTCACATTGTATAAAGTGGTCCCTAGTGTGCCACCAGGAAGGGTCGTGGAATTTATATTACCAGGAAGTTCAAACCCCAAGACTGCCTTCACATCCATATCACCGGTTGGCGTGCTGGATGGCGCGTTAGCCCATCCGCCAGTAATATTATCCAAATTCATCATCATTGGCGTGTCAGAATCAGAGTACTTTGGCACTGATGCCACTTGTTTGCCGTTGAAATAAAATTCCAGATCAGGGTCACCAGGCTGATTGAGCACGCCATACCAGTTGTAGCCTGAACTCAAATTACCTGTGTCTGTCGTCGCTCCCGTCTGGTGGTCGGTGGTGCCTGGAGTTGTACCGTCAACGGTCGAACTTTCATGCACGGTCGAATCGAACTGGGTGTCTCCCTGCCCATTAGGATTGCCCGTTTGCGCCTCCATGATATCGATTTC
>CAJCHQ010000448.1 GCA_903970295.1 Bryobacterales bacterium | reverse complement strand
CAGCCCCACCCGCCGATCCAGTCAGCAGCAAGAATGGGATTCTTCCGCCTCCGCCACTCGTCAGTCCTGGTGCAATGCTACCGCCAAGCCCTCCAGCGCCACCATTTCCGGCACCGCCACCACCATTGGTGACAATCCCGTTTTGCCCTGGTGCCAGGCCACCGGGAGGGACACCGTTGAATGAGTAACCAGTAGTAGAGTTGAGGTATTGTTGACCTCCTCCTCCGACTAATTCAGTGCTAACCGTAATTGGATTGTTGATCACTACATCGCCGATGACGTGCAACCTGACTTGATTGGCCGCTGAAATTGTCGCCGTGGTTGTGTAATTCCCGTTTTGCCAAAATTCTCCTGTCAGCACCCCACTGGTGATCACTGGGGGATTACAATTACCGCCCCCACCCAGTGGAAATGCCAATGCTGAAGGGACCGTTAAGTATGTCACGCTCGTTATCGACGAGCTGCCGCTGACCACCAATGCGACTCAGAGCGCCCCAGCCGCCAAGGTCGGAGGAGTAGCATTGTTCGCAACCGCATGGTAGGAGAGAGTCCCTCCACTGAAATCCACGTAGGTATCCTGCGAGGCTGTGAAGGTGTGAACGAGTCTCGTGTCACCGTTTGCAATAAAGTACTGGAGACCACCTTGGACGATCACAAAGTAATTTCCGCTAGTCACAGTAAATGTGGCAGATAGCCCAGTGGATGTGAATCCAGACGGTGGAGTCAGAACGCAAGGAGCAAAAGAGTTTTCGATCTGCGCATTGATCTGCTCAAAGGCGGTTTGCATGTCCGCGTCGGTTCTTGCGGAATTTTCTAAATAACCTGGCACTAAAAGGGGTTGAACCATGCCTCAGCCTCCATGGGTACTAAAGTTTTTTTTCACGAAGCGGCTTGCGTAAATTACCCCACCGCGTGTCACGTGAGCTGGAGTGACTTTTAGCCTAGATTACTCGCAGAGCTATTTCCCCAGATGTGTTGAGTTAACACTGCGGTAGTAACTTGGAGACGATGCCGATTTCAAAAGTAAAAAGCAGTGATTCCGAGATTCCTGACGGATGAGACTTCAATTGAGAATCGAAAAGAGTTGCAATCTCTGCTCGTCCGTCTGATCGGAGACAACCGCTTACTCCATTATTGGCCGTGAAGTTTAAAAGCGCAAGATGTTTTCCAAGAAATTTTATGAGTTTTGCAGATGCTAATGGGCGGCGGTTCTCAGAGAAATAACGCTTGGGGATTGGCGCGACTATAGATTTAACCTAAAAAAAAACAGCTAAAACACTCCGGCACCGTCTGCAGTGCCACATCGGGCAAGCCCGTGAATGATTGATTAGCTGATGGGGTGCGATCGGTATCTGATGTCTAATTTGATGTTGAGATCATCGATCCGTATTGATTTATTTTTGACCAGAATTGCTGCCACGTTCGTTCGTCAAAACGAGTGCTCGCAGGCTGAGAACCACGCGCGCCCCGCGCTCGACCTGTTTCATTCCCGATATCCTTCTTCGCACAAAAACACGCAAGTCACAGCTTCAGCACTGCCGTGAATCGCCTGTGCTCTCTTGCGTAAAGCCCGCCCGTGATTTGCCAACCGGCAAAGGCTGACTCTTGAAAAAGTAGATGGGTGGGGTCGTGCGACTCGACCGGCAAGTCGCTCACGCAAATCGCTTTCTTCGCCACTCGTTTCATTTCAGCCAGACATTTTTGAACGTAGTCATGATCTGGGAAATAATGGAAAACAGTGAAAGCGAAAACATGATCGAATGATTTGTCTTTAAAAATAAGATCGTTGGCATCACAGCGCAATGCAGAGCAGCCGTTGATCGCGATTACCTTACGCACGATTGACGCCGATCGATCGGTGCCTACGTAATTACATTTTGTCATCAAATGGCGAGCCAGCAAACCACCGCCGCAGCCGATCTCTAAAACTGTGTCCGCTGATTGAATACCAAGCATATCAATCAATTTGTTCGCTGCGGCTTCTGTATCGACGCTGCGAAAATTCTCGAAACCACTCAGCTCGAACGGATCATTAGTCTCTTCATTGCCTTTGCGATCCCACACCGCATCCCATTCAGACGACATAAAATACTACCCCGACGAAACAGCTAGAGACAAAGCGAGAGAATGTAGTTACCACCAACTTGAGCAGCATTTTGCCAATTAGCCACCAGAACCTCTCGCATCGCTGGCACTGACTGTTCATACTGGTCGCGCGACTGCAAAATATCCTCGAGCTTTTTGCCTATATCCTTCATATTTTCAGGACGCAAGCAAACCCCCAGGCGATCGCGGTAAACATTCTCAATTGGTTCGATCCCGACTTCTCCACATTGAGGGTTATCGACTCGCAGCTGGGTATCGATGAAGAGGGGCTGGCGTTCGGTTCCGAGCGCATAGTCCATCGAAATACTCGAATGGTCAGTAATCAACAAATCAGCTTCATGCAAGCATTGCATCGACGAAAGACTGGTCTGTAAACTGACATTTTTATGCCGGTCGATCGCTTTTTTGATCTCAGCCATTTTCTTGGGAAAACGCTTCGCGTATTCTGGATGAGGACGGATCCAGACCTCATAGGGTGTTTTAGAAAGCTCAGCGATCAACTCATTTATACAAACATCAAGTATTGACGACTTGCCACCAGTCGCGTCCCAGGTGGGCGCCACCAGACAAACAAGCGCAGCCTTTTCTTTTGCTGATGCTTTGAAGTTGAGATGTTCTCGGTAAATTCGCTCCACCAGAGGATAACCGGTAAGAATCAAATCTTTGACAGGCAGTCGATATAATTCTTCCATTTTGCGCAGCTCGGATATCTGATACTGCGCAACGCAAAGCAATGCATCATAATGGTCGAAAGCATTCTTTCGGTATGCTTGATGAACGCTGGCGATTCCCCGAAAGGCATAGACATGCTTGACCGGGTCCGGTGCTCGTTTGACAGCGCTGCTATTAAGATCGGGAGTGGCTATCACCAGCACACGACAATCCAATCGCGCAAAGGCCGTTGCCAGAGAGTTTTTGATATAGAAAGGTTTGATCCGCTTGTTGGCGGAATTAAAAATGGGGTCCTCAGTATCAGAGCTGATGTAGCAAATATCCAGATCTGAATGAGCACAAATGTATTCGATGTAGTCTTCATAATAGCGATAAAAAATTCCGCTTTCACCAAAAAAGACCAGCGTGCGCAGCCGCTTATTTTCAGGCTGAAATAAGCGTTCGAGGTCGCTCAACTCACGCCCTGCATCTTTGGCCGATTTAATTAGCGAATCAAACATGGTTCTGCTGAAATTTCGAATGCACTATTCTTTGACTATATAACATGGTCGCGCCGCAAATTGAAATTTCCGGATAATCACGTCTTTGTCCTTGAAGAAATCGTCAATGCCTTTTGTATCGCCATGCAGGCTGTTGCCGCCGGCATCTTCGCCAGCATAATTATCCAGGAGAATAATGCCCCCGGGCATAACCAGATCATAAAAATGTTCCAGCACACAATAAGTCGGCTCGACAAAATCGATATCCAGATTCAGTAAAGCTATTTTCATGCCCGGATGTTCTTTTACATACTTGGGCACAGTCCAGAGCACATCACCTTTGACAAGCTCGAAATTTTTGATGCTCTGCTTGCTCAAAACTTCCTCCAACTGCTCAGTGCCGATCGAACTCGGTCCTGCAGTTTTGATCCAATGATCGCGATATTTCTTGTCTTCATCGTATTTGGTATCAGGATATTCATCGCTGAAAACGTCGAATGCAATTAGTTTGGCTGACGAATAGTTATTCAGCAATTCCCGCAACATGGCAAAACGCACAAAAGAAGTGCCTTTGAAAACGCCGCACTCGACAATACTTCCAGGCACATGCATGGTCGCTTTATAGGCTTCATAGTGAGCGATGAATTTGGACAGCCGATCGACTTTGAGCGTCAAATGGAAATTCGTCTCGTAATCGTAGACGCTTTGGGCTGCAAAATCAGGCATCTTAATCATGTCAATTTCTACTCGTTGTGAATGGGGTGCCGGGATGGATTCAAGACCTAGAACGTGATCTCTTTCGTTATATCTTTCCACGGATACGGATGAGCGTAGTCGTCGCTGCCGTTGACACGATCTTTCAAAATCGGTAAGCCGGCGTGAAAATAGTCATTAAACAGCACTCTGAATGAATTTACGGGCGTGATTGTTTCATACAATCCTTTATTTACTGTGCCAGGAAAATAGTAAGCGTTCAAAATGCGCATGCGCTGCTGATTCCATTGATGATGGTCTTTGAAGTTGATGCCTGGACCATGATCGGATTGAACCATAATGACAGGCTTCGGTCCGGGATGGTCGAGAATCTGAGACAGCCAAGCGCATGCCTGGCGTTGCGCGTATATCCATTGAGAAACGTATTTGTCGGGCGGTCCCCAGGCGATTAAAAACCAGGCAGCGGGCATCATGTGCCTGCCCCCATTTTCATCGAAAATATTGGGCGCGTGAGCAAGGTCTGTATGAATCAAAACGAATTTAGGTCCCTTGATCGACAAAATCTGATCCAGACAATGCCCCGGACAGAGACGCAAATCACCGAGGAGATTGGTGAGCAATGGATAATAACTCTCCGTCGCGGCCAATGGTGTGAGCAGTGCCACCACTATCGAAAAATGGTTGAAGGGGATGCAACGCAGATTTACATCCGCATTCGGAATATAGTCGCTGGGAGGCGAGCCGGAAGCGACAGTGACGAATTTGTAGCCCAGCTGCTTCAACATCCTGGCCACGCAACTGTCCTGAATTGCTCGGAAATAGACAACCAGACCGTCGAAATTCGCACCTTTTGTTTTGGGAATCAAATCGACATATTGCATATTAGTCGATGACGTGATCGAAAACTCCGTTCGATCGTAATTGGAAGTAGCGCGAGGCACAACGTAAAACCCTTTCTCTTTCAAAAAGGGGATAAACTCTTTGTCCTCGTAGCCCGTGAAGTCTTTAAGCGTCAACTGGCTGGCCATGCCATCAAAAATGAAATAGTAGATATCAGGCTTGGCCGCATTTTGATCGAGCTTGAATTGCCCCAGATTCGCTTCAAACTGAGTGACGATCTTTTTGGCATCCTCGATCACTTCAGATTCGTAGATGAAAATCGGCACGATGTTAAAGACAAGCAGAAAAACAGAGACGAAATTCAAGGCGTTGTTAAACCGCTCAAAGGGAAAAACAATTTCAGTTTTGCCGAAAACCCATTTGTCTTTGGTTAAAGAAGCCAGACAGATCAGACATAATAGAAAATAGATGGTCAGTGCGACCGGGGTCGGCATAGTCGTGCCGAGTGAGAGTTGATATAAATTGCCCAGGGCATATTCGATCATTCGGTAGGAGAAGCAAAGTGCCAATGCGGTTGAAGCGACGATGCCGGCTTTCAAAGGGCTGCGCAAACCCAACCATAAGAGCAGGAAGACAATGAGCATGCCGATCTCAAGGACCTGGATCGACGGCCACATTTCTTCCGGCAAAACTTCATTCTTGACCATGGAGAAAGTTGCGATCACTGGCAACATGGCGAAGAAGAACGGATGTAATACTAAGTAAGCCGGTTTTTTCACTGTCCAACTGCGGTTCTATATCATCAAGCGTAGTGCTCAATTATATAAGCTAATCGCAGATTCAGGCTTTTCAACCAGACTGCAACCGAAACGAGTCTCCAATCAGGGGTTGCGGAGAGTCGGCAGCAAATTACCACCGCCGCTAGCAGCCTGCGAGCTTTGCTGCAATTTTCTAAAATTGGAATGCACCTTCGGCAATCGATTCTTTTTGAAATTGTTACCGCCAAATCCCTGGCTCTGTAGCCGGTTGTAGGGAGATTCCCAGGGACGATCCTGGCCAGTTCGCATAGCGTTTTCTGTGTCCTGAATATTGTTGGCTACGCGCTCCTGCTCTCGCAATCGATCGTTCAACTCATCGAGCCGTTGCTTGACTAGTTCTTCAGCACCGGTATTAGCAGCTTGCTCGACCTGGTCGAACAGAGTCAAAAAGGGTCCGACACTGGTTCCGCGTTCTTTCAGGCGGTCGATGCGTTCGCGTGCCATGACTCGATTAGCCTGAAGCGGTCCAGGCACGACTTTCGTATTGGATGAGCCGGGCGGCAGAGAGGCTGGTTGAGCGGCATCGAGCTCTAACGAAGCGAGCAAATCTTTTTCGCTTAATTGCCCTTGACCAAACAACTTCACTTCTGCTCGACGGACCGTGACAGCGCTGAAATCTCCTTTGCCATAATCCGCGAATAGAACTTTAACTCTTTGCGGCCCGGACTTGACGGCTTCGAATGCGGTTTTGCCAATCAAAACAGCCTGGATTTTGCATTCGTTGTCGCTCGATTTAGGCTTGCGCTCGGTCGTCACTAAAATCTCGTCACCAGATACGGTAGCACTCAATTTATATGTCGGGTCAACAAGCTTGGCGCTGCGCAAAGCTGCGAGAACATCCGCGTCGCTAACGACTGGCGGCTCTGGCTGCGAAGATTTAGAAATTTCCCCAGTTTTTAATGGCTCGGTCGCCTTGACGGGCTCAGACCACGGCGATACTGCCACCAATAAAAAAACGGCTACCGGCAAGAAGGCGTGACGGTGAATATTTCTATCCATTTTCGAAAGGTTCCGGAGTCAAATGATACGAGATAAAGTTAGCAGTGTTCAACTAATTCTAGCCTAGCAGCTGGAATGTGTAGGTTTTGGGGAGAAAAAGCCGAATGGTGAGGCAGTCAACCGTCCGG
>CAJCHQ010000447.1 GCA_903970295.1 Bryobacterales bacterium | reverse complement strand
ACATGAAGTCGGTTCTGGTATTCACCAAAACCCGCCGCAAAGCTGCCTGGGTCAGAGGTCGCTTGCTGGATGCGAAAGTAATGGCCGAAGAAATTCATGGTGATATCAGTCAGAGCCAACGCGAAAAGACTTTGCAGAGATATCGTGATGGGGAATTCGCCGTGCTCGTGGCCACTGATGTTGCCGCTCGCGGCCTGGATATCCCTTCAATCAGCCATGTCATAAATTATGACCTGCCGGAAGCGCCGGAAGATTATGTGCACCGCATAGGCCGAACCGGCCGCGCCGGACGCTCTGGTGTGGCCCTTTCATTTGTCAGCGAAGGCGAGCGTCATCTGGTGCGCGACATTGAAAAAATTGTCGGCAAGCAGCTTGACCCCAATGCACCACTCGAACGCAAGACATTGTCTTCGCGCTTCAGAAGTAGCGGCAGACGGCGCATCGTTTAGACTAAAATCGACTGGCACAGGCTTGTGTGGGTGCTATATTTCGGCTTGTCGCAGGCTTTTCGTTTTTTCCATAATTAATCTTTGTCGGGATTCCCTGAAAATTGCGTAATCGCTTACTGGAAGATGATTACAGGACTGTTTTGCACAAATCTTAAATGTTGAAATCTTCGTAGTTTCACCATGCCTCTAATCGACGCCAACACCGACAATGCTCGTGATGCGTGAGTGATTAGATACGGCAACTAATCGTGAGCCAGCCGCGAACGTCAGAGCCCCGATATTTTTGGAAGAATGTGTATATAAGGGTCAAATGACGCAGTCAATTAAGTGGTGCAATCCGCACTTTCCTAACCAATAAGTAGAGGTCTCCTGAAATGGGCGCAGATCCAAATAAACCAGAATTGAATGCTGTCCTTGCCGACGTCGACGCGTTGTCTAAAAGCACCGGCGCAAAAATCGACGGGTCTAAACTCTACAAAGACATGGAAGCCTTGTATGGAAAGGATGGGGGCGGCAATGACCCCCTTAAAAATACGACTTTTCAAGCCGACCTGGCACTTGTCAATCAAAAAATGCAAGCCGACAAAGTATTGCCCGGCTTGACTGTAGTGGGCGAAGACGCTGGTGCCATCTACTTCCAGAATACGAATAAAAATAATCAGTTGACTTACGTAGGTGCGTCCGACCTGGCCGGCCCCTACTTTGATCCAAAAACACAAGCGCAAGTCGATCCCGGATTTACAAGGGCAACCGGTTTTCCTACGCCGGCCGACGGCAGTGCTTCGCCAGCGCCGCAGCCCAAGATGGATGCCACCCCGCAACCGGGGCAAAAGCCACAGTCCGATGCCACTCCTCCACCCGCGCCGAGAACTCAGACCGGCTCCACTCCGCCAGCCGACGGCAGCACAGTGCAATATGGTCCGAACGGCCGTACTTACACGAAAAATGCCGACAACTCGATGACCTACACTTTGAGAGACCAAACTGGTCACGGCAACGACACAGTCTGGTGGGCAGCCAAAGACTATCTCCGCGGTGTCACTGGTGCCACTGACGTCAAAGATCAAGACGTCGAAGCCAAAGTTCACTCTATCTACACTGCAAATAAACAGGGCGACGAGTCGTACGCCGACTTCCTCAAACGCGCCAAGCACATGAAAGCCGGCGATACTTTGAAGATCCCCACCGACGATCAACCCCGGAATCAGACACCAGCATCCGGCGACACGCTGCATCATTCGGCTCAGGCGAAAACCGCACAGGACAACGCAGATGGCAGCAAGGTCGGATTGGATGCCAATGGAAAAGCGGTCGAGATCCTCTATCCTGATGGCAAAACCAACAGCGTCGCCACACGCGATGCCAATGGCAAAGTGACGTCATTGACCGATTACAACGGCAATACCTATGCCACTACAGATGGTACCAAATGGACTGCTACCGATAAGAACAATCAGCCAATTCCAGACACCGCCGCCGGCCCGATAACCAGTGTCGACATGGATACACACGGCAATGTGATCATCTCTCGCGGTACGGCTCAAGCCACGACAATAGAGACTACCGATCAGACGACAGTGACAACAGATGCCGCGGGCAAACCGATCGAGGCCGATCTGTCAGATGGAAAAACCAAGATGACCGTGCAGCGCGATGCAAACGAAAATGTGACCAGCGCAACTGACGCCAGCGGCAACGTTTACACTAAGAATGCCCAAGGTACATTCGACGTTAAAGACAGCACTGGTAAAGCTATTGCTGATCCGGCAACGGGCAAGGCAACCAACATCGATATGGATGCGACTGGGACAATCACCGTCAATCGCACGGGCAAAGCCTATGACACGTTAAACGACGATGGTACCGTCACCAACTATCCTGATTACGATGATTCGAAGCAGACCGGTGACGCCACTGTTAAGACCAAGAAATTCAATGGCACCAGTCAAGTTGTCGAAGTCGACTACCCCAACGGATCTCACGCTTTCGCGAATAGAAGCGCCGATGGTTCTTTAGCCTCGTTCACGGACCGCAACGGCAAGACCTTGACCAAGGACGGCAGCGGTAATTGGGTGGATGCGGCTAAACCCGAAACAGACCCTGCAAAGATTATCACCAACATTGATGTTGGAGCCGATGGCACTGTGACATACACGCACGGGAGTAAGGAAAAAAACGTCTTTACGCCTGACGGCAATGCAAAGTTCTACGATGCTAAGAACAATCTGGTCGCCGCCAACAACAATGGTGTGTCCATGGGTTTCGATGATAAACAACGCATCACTATGGAGCGGGGGTCGAATGGTTTTATCACCCAGTTCGGTTACGAT
Source organism: Bryobacterales bacterium (assembly GCA_903970295.1). The sequence continues at coordinate 3,534 of CAJCHQ010000447.1, read as the reverse complement.
GCCAGCGGCGCCATCAATCAGATCAGCATCAGTCCGGACGGGCAAAGCCTAAATTCGATTCTCAGCAAAGCAGCAGATAATAAATATCACGCCAAATTCGCCAGTGGCGAGACAATCTTTGCCGCTGCACCAACAGTCGATCCTAATACCGGCGATTGGACCATAACGCAGGATAACGGGACGAAGATGCTTATTCATGCCGACGGCACCCTCGGGCAATAAGCCCTGAGCGGTTAACCGATTTTGCGCGAATAACCGGGAGCGACAGCGCAATTCGCGCTGCCTAAATCCACCTGCCGTCCATCGAAATACATGGCGATCTGTCCGCCTATGCCATACACATCCGGATTAGCAAGCCGCTTTTGATTGAGAAGGACGGCGATGTTCCATTCGTCGTGACAACCCAGACTGAAGCTGGTACCAGCTTTGATGGCATAGTATTTGAAGAAATCCAGACGTCTTTGCTGCCAGGCATCACGCTCGGCCGGAATATCTAGATTGAACGGACGACAAATTCCTTCCGGTTCGAGACAATCGAAATCTCGCTTGAAGTCACTGTCCAGTGTGTATTTGCGAGCAAAATAAATTTCCACAGCTTGCGACAGGGATTTCGAATCACTGAGAAAAAATTGCTGGACGTCGGTCGGTCCGATGAAATAGATCAGATCGAGAAGATTGCCGCAATTGGGAATTATCTTGTTCAGTCCTGAATAGTATTCATCCTCGACCATCACTCTCGTCCACATTCTCATGTAATCTCCACCCGTGGGCGGGCAAACTTGCATGAGATGATCCAGGTCGATATTGCGTCCAGTTTCACGCTTGATTGCTTCAGCGTGCTGGATGATCAAACCGGTGCCTTCCTTGGTCTCCATCTGATACCGCGAAGGATTGAGAATGAAAAAGCGTTCGCCCCATTTTGCCATGAGCGTGCGCTCGATAGAGCCGGCCACGTCAACATTGGTGGCAAAATGACCGCCGCCCACACTGGAAATCGAGCAACTCATATAGACAATGACGCGACCCTCGTGATGCGCTCTTTTCAAATCAGCTTTGACCAGTGCAGTTTGTCGATCGAAAAGCACTTCCCAATCACCAGTCTGCCATTCGAATTCGATCGGAAGGTCAGCCACCGGTCTGCCAATGCGAAAACCGTTTTTTGCATCCGCTGCCATGCTCTTATTCCTTTGGTTGCTCGTAAGTGCCTCGAAGTTTGCTTGTAATTGCCCGTAGTTGATCGTTCTCTATTGAGCGAATGCGCATCTATTCTCGTTCTACGGGTTTGTTGGCAGAAGCGAGCACGGACCACAGGCGGTCCACACGTTTTTTCATCTCTTGCTTCGCGGCATGATGATCGTAGGGAATCAACTTCTTTTCCAGACGCTCGACACGGGCTTCGATTGCCATTTTGGCGTCGATTCGCCCGTATATGAACTTCTCCATCGCGTCAGTCCGCGGATTTATCCCTTCGATCGGGTCAGCATCCGGGGCGAAAGGATTGAAGTGCTCGAGGGTGGGATCAACAGTCGTTGACGGACCCGACTGTTTACTGCGCCCCCCGCCTCCACGTCCGCCCATGCCCATCATGCGACCCATGCCCTGGGCCAGAACCGGGGAAGCTGCCAGGATGGTGAGAAAAATGAGCGACCAAGAGACTAGGAAAAGAGATTTTCTGATCACGTGCCCCTGCCAGGAGATGAAAATTGCGACCCGATTATGGTAACCAGACTGAGCCATGACCGCACCTCAGAATAAAGATTAATTAGCAGCCAAGAAGAAACCACAACCGCCCCCTATCGTCTATTCTATTTGCGGACGGACGAGTCCGTCCAATAATGAGAGGGTCTTAAACATGAGCGCCGCAGCCCCGCGAAAATCAGAGCCAAATTCTACCGGACAGGAACAGACCATTCATCGCACTGTCGGTCGTCCGCGGCGTCAAGAGGAAGAATCGAAACAACGCTCGGAGCTCATTTTGCAAGCTGCCACCCATTATTTTGCCCGGTTCGGATATGCCAACTGCGATGTGCAAATGATTGCCGACGAACTCGGAATTGGCAAGGGCACTATCTACCGCCATTTTCCCACCAAACAAGACCTATTTTTCGCCGCCGTCGATCGCGGCATCGAGCGCCTGCTGGCTCAGCTCGAGCGTGACAAGTACTCGACCAAAGATCCGATCGATCAAATCGTTTTTGCCATTCGCTCATACTTCAAATTCTTCGACGACAATCGCGACTTGATCGAACTTTTCATTCAAGAAAGAAGCGAGTTCAAGGAACGAGAAAAATCGACCTATTTCGTCTACCGCGAAAAATATCAGGCGCCCCGGCGCGAAGTGATTCGCCAGAAAATCGCAGAAGGCATCGTCCGACAGCTGCCCCCGGATGCGGTCAGTGAAGTGGTGGGCGCGCTTTTGTATGGCGCCATTTTCACAGCCCATTTTTCCGGTGACACTCGACCTTTGCTCGGGCGCGCCGAAGATTACGCAGAAATTTTATTGAATGGCCTTCTCAGCGACGAAGAAAGAAAAAAGCGGCGCGCACCAGAAGGCCAAGACCTGCCCGGCAAATGCAAGGAGTGAGGAAACCATGAAAACTGAAACTGCCACGGAAAATCGCCCGGTTCACTCACCGACAGCTGAATTTGCTGCCATCGTCAAACCCAAGCGCTCACGCAAGAAATTACTTCTGCTCAGTCTCGCTACATCGCTCTCTGCCGCCCTCATGATCGCCGGATCGCTCTGGTGGCAATACGCCACCACCCACGTGGATACTGACGATGCTTATATAGATGGTGATATGACAAGTATCAGCAGCCGCGTGCAAGGGACGGTGACGGAACTGGATGTCACCGACAATCAAACTGTAAAAGCCGGACAACTGCTTTTGAAGCTCGATCCCAGAGATTTTGCCAACGCGGTCGATCAAGCACGAGCCGACTATGATCTGGCAGTCAGACAAAACGCCGAAGCGCAAACGGCAGTGCAACAAACCACGAGCTCAGCCAGTGCCCAAACTTTGCAATCGCAAGGAGATGTCGGCAACGCAAACGCTGGAGTTGCTTCAGCCAAAGCAGCGATCGCTGAAGCCCAAGCAAATGTTCAACAAGTGCAATCGCAATTGACCGAAAAAATAGCGACGCGCGAGCAAGCTGAACTCGACTACAAGCGCTATCAATTGCTGGTAAAAGCAGGAGCAATCGCTGGTCAGCAATTCGATCAAGCCAAGACCAATTTGACAGTTGCTCAAGCGCAAGAAGCCACCACCCAAACCATGCTTGGTCAATCCAAAGACAGGTTGGCTCAGGCTCAGGCCACTTACAGCCAGGCTTTAGCCGGCGTCACCAAGTCCAAAGGCAATGTGCAAGCAGCGGTAGCGGCGAACAAACAGATCGCGGTAAACGCTGAACATGTCAAAGTCACCCAGGCGGCTGTGGAAAAAGCCAAGGCCGCTCTCGATATGGCTTTGCTCAATCTCTCTTATACCGACGTCTATGCACCGGTCCCCGGCAAAGTCGGCAAACGAGCCGTCG
>CAJCHQ010000446.1 GCA_903970295.1 Bryobacterales bacterium | reverse complement strand
TAAAAAAGTCTCATCCTTCAATACATAAAGAGCCTCCACGCCGAAAAGTTGAACCTGGAGCCACTAAGCAGAAGCGGCTTGCCAAGGAGCGAAGCGCGCGTCGCGCCCTCTCAATCTAATAGACTGCAAATCAGTCTTGACTCAATTTCTGTCACAAACACTTCTCAAAACAAAAAGCGAATCAATACACGCAGTGGCACACCGAAGCAGTTCTCTGCTCCGTTGTGTTTTGCCACCACGACCACCATTCCGGAGCCCGCCCATGTCTATCCGAGCAAAATTGACGTTCGTCGACCACCCATCTCCAAATTTCAATGACCGCAAAGGCGAATCGATTCTGTTTCTGGTTATCCACGATACCGCCATGGACACCACCGAAGCAGCACTAGACCGCCTTTGCGATCCCAAAGCCGAAGTCAGCGCCCATTATCTTGTCGATGAAAATGGCACCATTTATCGACTCGTCAATGAAAAAGATCGCGCCTGGCACGCTGGTGTTTCTTACTGGGACGGCAAAACCGACCTCAATTCCAGTTCAATTGGCATCGAGATTTCCAACACGGGCAGTGCTCCTTACCCTCAAGCGCAGATGGACGCCGTCGTTGCTTTGAGTCAGGACATCGTTGCCCGCAATAAAATCCGATCGTTCTATGTAGTTCCGCATTCCGACATCGCCCCCGATCGCAAGCAAGATCCCGATGAGCTGTTTCGCTGGCAAAGTCTGGCTTCTCTCAAATTGGGAGTTGTGCCAGCACCGACACCAGGTGATTACGCGAAGTCAAAATCCTGGGGCGACAAAGAAGTGACAGCCGGTCTGGCCAAATATGGATACAGACCAGGACTCAATCTGAAAATTCTGGTCACCGCCTTCCAAAGACACTACCAGGAAGAATTGTTCCAGACTCCGGAAAAGGTCGGCATAGCTGACACGGAGACAAAAGCGCGGCTCGCATGTCTGCTCAGACGCAAGGCGATCTCGGACGGCATACGCGCAAGAAATAGCAAAAAAGTCAGCTGATCCACTCATCACTCACTACTGCCAGGAAACATACCGGAGCGAAATAAATTTGGTATGCACCTGGCAGTGGTTGATTTTTTAAATAGCACCCTTTGCCGAAAATAGTTTTTCCATATCAAACTCATAGAAATTTTCCTTTTCAGCGCTCGAGCTAATTCGTAGGACTACGAAATAAAAACATATGCTCGTCACGGCGACGTAACGGCGGAAATCTACATTGGCATTATCGGTTTGCACCGGACTGACGGTCACCCCTGCAATTCCTCTTCCCACCCTTCCTCCACGGGGCCAAGACAAATGCCGACTACAGACACACCAAATGCCAAAACGGTCGCTGAAGATTTCGCGTCTATCAATAAAGCAAAAGATGTTCGCCATGCGTTTAGTGATATCGACAAAATGCTCTCGCAAAAGCCTGATGAGAACTCGCGAAAAGCCGCTCTTCAAGAGCTGAGTTCAGTCGATTTGCAAAAACTGGGACTGCCGGACTACCACATCACTGGCTACGACAAAAAGCATGGATTGACAGTCGCCGACAAGTCTAATCATGAGCGGACGATCGATGCTCATGGCAATGAAACATATAAAGGTGCCGATGGCAAAACGGTACATGAGCGCTTTCATGCTCCCAAAGCCACGACTCCGCAAGCTGATGCCATACCTTTGCAGTTCGGTGCAAACGGACGACATATGGATTTGCAACCCGATGGAAAATCTGGCAAGTACCAGGTGAAAGACAACGACAGTTTGTGGTCGATATCTTCAGATCTGCTCGGCAAGAACAACAAAAAATTGAGCAACCAGGACATCGAAGACATCAAAAAGGAAATTAATTCGCTCGCTAAAGACAATAAAATCACCGACCCCAACAAAATCCTCAACGGAAAAACTCTAGACATTCAAGTTCCAGAAAATCAAAAACCCGCAGCAGATAAAGCCCTCGCTGACAAAGCGGCGAAGGATCAAGCCGACGCCGCCAAGAAGCAACAGGAAGAGAATGATAAGCAGAAGGCTAGATTAGACCAAGAACAGAAAGAGAAAGATGCCAAACTAGCGGCCTCGGCTTATCATCCAGACACGGATGCGGCTAATATGAAACCGGGTGACGATGGCGTCTACAATGCGCTCGCGCCGAAAGGTTTAGTCGAGGGCACTCCCGGTCAAGCCATAAACAGCACCACAGATGGTATCGCCAGCCGCACCGTCACCGACAACAACGACAAGGATAGCGAAGGCAATTCGACTCGCACGACCAAAGTCAAACTCAACGATGGCACCATCGCCTATTACGACAGCACCTATACATCCACCGACACTCTCGATGCCAATGGTGGGTTGAAGCACAGAGACCTGAAATTCGACTACGGTTACGCCGACATGACCTTCAAGGGATCTGACGGTCAGCCAGTTACAGTTGCCAGAGTCAATTCGATTGTCACCGACCGGCAGGCAGATGGAACTTACGTAACCACTGTCACTGGAGCAGACAATCAGCCGCACCAGATCGTCACGGATTTGACCCCACAACCAGCGAAATAACGCTGAACTGCATCTCACGAATTCGCGAGATAGCTCGAACAGACCGAAATCAGAGGACTTTGGAAGAGCCGTGAAGGGCGAGCGAAAGCTCGCCTTTCGTGGCTTCAGGCGAGGTTACCGCTAGCTTTGCTAGCCGGTTAACTAGTTTTGACTGCGGAAAGTACTAATATTTAAGGCCAGTCGCCCGAGTGACATATAGCCACATTGACTCAATAGCTCTCCGAATAGACCACCGACGGGCAACCCGCGCTAATCTAGATAGAATTTCACTAGTTTGAGATTGCCAAGCGGTTGATGTAGGGTGAACTTACACTTCCATCAATCAATTCATGAGCAGAAACACCGGCTAGAAAACAATCTCAAGCAACCAAGCCAACTTTTTACCAGGCACATCACTGCTCTGACGAACTTCAAAATTAAGCATTAAAACTGCTTTTGTAGCGGTTCTGCTCAACATGCTCCGGCCCAAAGGCGCTGGCAGCTCAACGTGACTTAAGGAGACTACCCATGATCGCTAAACAAATTAGCTTTTCCGCCTCTACGCCAGAACTTTCTGCGGCCAACGAGCAAATGCAACTGGCGCAGCTGTTCTCAGCCGATATGGAAATCGGATTGAAATTGCAGGCGACAGTCGGACCTTGGATTGCTCATCTAGGCTCTGGAGCCTCCAAGCCGGAAAGCCGCTCCTACAACATCAATCGTCGAACCGGTGCCTCTGTCGTGCGCAAGTTGAAACTTCCGCTAGCGACTGGTGGTGCTTTGGGCAGCATGGAAGGGGCCAATCTCGGCGCTTATGAAGCTGGCGGACTCTCTGTGGGTATCTACCTCGAAGGACTGCCCTCCGAACAGCTTCAAAACATCTACTGCACCCACAGCATCCGCTGCAAAACGCTCCTGGCCAGACAACACCTGCTTCTGTCTGGAGCTTGTGGCCTGATCGTCGGACCTGAAGGTGGTTGGGGGACCATTTTCGAAATCGGACATCAGCTCATCGAGATGCGCCGCAAATCGTTTGATCCCTCCTGCCCGATTGCAATAATCGACGAAGACGAGCTGTGGGAAGGATTCCGTCTCTGGATGGAGAAAGAATTGGTCGGCCGCGGTCTTTGGAAGAATAGCGAATACGAGAAAATCAAATTCGTTCATTCCGAAGAAGAAGCGACGGACCACCTTCTCGCAAACCTGCCCAAGCATCTGTTAACGCGATGAATAAAAGCAAGCACATGGAAGCGGGCGAATCAGCCAGGTATCCCTGGCAGGTTCGCTCGCTTTCCATTCTTAAACTCGCAGCTGCTGCACTCAGCCGTCCCGTGGTTTAAAAATTTTTGCCAGCGGAGCACCGCCCACGGTGCACTATCTATTTCATTTTTTAGCGGGCTAGCTACGTCTGCGTATAGTATCTCGCATGTCCGCGAGAAAAGGAGCCAGCAGTGAGCACTTCCCTATCTCGCAGACTTATGGGTGTCACTTTGAAGAATCCGCAGCTGCAGGAGCTACAGTCGCCGCAGCGGGCGTGATGCCAGGACGCAGCGGCTGTTTTTCAGCGGGCAACCACCAATCAGGCAGAAACGGATTGCGCTTTTGCCAGTCCCGAAAAGCGTTTCCTTGCTGCTTGAAAGCTGAGTATTTGTCAGTTCCTCTCAGGCTCCAGGCAAGCGCTCCGGCATATCTGTTGATGCGAGCGAAACGCAGGTAATCTTGAATGCCGGCGAAACCATTGTTGGTCGGAATTTCTCCAATCAAGAGCGGCTTGTCCAGATTCAATTTGGCGGCAGGAAGATCATATGGGGTTGCGATTTCCATATACGGATAGTAGTGAAAGTCGTAGAAATCCACTTTTACATTTGTCCAATACGGCAAAA
>CAJCHQ010000445.1 GCA_903970295.1 Bryobacterales bacterium | reverse complement strand
CTTCTGCTACACGAGTGTCGGCTAACAGTTTCGCTTTTGCACCTTCTTCAGCGGCTTGAGCTTGAGCGATTTGTGAGTCTCTCTGAGCTTGCGCCTGAGCAATCGCAGTTTCCTTGCTTGCGTGAGCCACACCTATGTCGGCGTTTCTCTTAGCCTCGGCTGTTTGTTGGCGACCAAGTGCTTCGAGGTAACCTACACTGTCTTTGATTTCTTTGATAGTGAATGAAACAACCGTCAAACCCATTTTAGCTAAGTCGCCGAGTGAGACTTCTTGAACTCTTTGTGCAAATGAGTCAAAGCTTTGAATCAACTCTTCTACGGTCATGGTGCCTAAGATTGCGCGTAAGTGACCAACAAGGGATTCGTGAGCAATCATCGCAATTTCTTGATCTGTTTTGCCAAGGAATTGTTCGGCGGCAGTTGCGATTGATACATCATCACCGCGAACTTTGACTTGAGCGACACCTTCTACGAAAATTGGAACACCGTTGCGTGTAATCATGGGAGCTTGTGCATGAACCTCGATAGTCATGATTTCAAGGCTCAGCGAATTTCTTTGTTGCACCATCGGTAGTACAACAGCGCCACCACCTACGACGATTTTGAAGTTGCGTTCGCCCTGACCAGCCCACATACCCGAAATGATCATCGCCTGGTTAGGACTACACTTCTGATACATGTTTGCGATCATGCTTCCCCCGACAAATAGCAAGATAAACACTATGATGCCAAGGACAATTAGACCCGGCTCGATACCAAACATATATAACTTCCTCCTAGGTTTGAGGTTGCTGAAGCAAACCCCGTTCTTTATTACTTATTCCCTACTTTCTATATTCTTTTGATTTTTGTGTGTCTCCCTCTGGCGGCGTTTATTTCGGATGTGCAACTATCTTAGAGCTGCAGCTTGACAACTCGTAATAAAGACATGAATTCGTTATGATCCTGCACGAGCTGAATGCTGCCGCTTCCCGGGTTTAGCGCTGTTTCGGCTGTGTAAAATCATTAAACGAATTGATGTTCGTGCACAACAAAAGATTCGCGGGCGAGACGCGAATCTTTTGTTGTGCAAACTGTCGAGTTAAACAGAAGAAGCCACGCAAGTAATGCATGGCTTCTTCATCCCCGATATAAGAGCTAGTTTTCGATTACATCTTTCGCTGGTTACATCGCCATTGCTATGAAATGAACAGCGGTACCGAGGACCGGTACTGGGCTGAAAGCGGTGACAATCAATTTGATGATTGCGTTTACCAATAACTTTCTGAAGATTCGGTTCAACATGATAAGGTCTTCCTTTGTCCGTTTTTGTTTTCCACTTCACATTGGCATTGTGCCAGTGGTCGGGTAAAGGTCGGGTTAAGCAAATGCACTTGTCTGGCCGATTTTTTAGTGAACTTTCGGCGACTCAAAATCAGGATCGATAAAGCTGTCCGTCCACGGTTCGACCATAATCAAGTGATCTCTCACTTCAGCAATCATCACTTTGGAACGCTTCGCGAACGAAACGGTGGGATCGATTGATTTTGCTGCGGATGCGAATCGTTTGGTGTTGATAATGTAGATGACTTCTCCGACTTTGCCGATGTCGATTGGAACAGATACTTCTGCCATACGGCCGACAAAGTCTGCAACTTTAGCTTCCGTCGAGCTTCCCATGTTTTCGAAAATCCAGGCAATTGTGTGCACCATAATTTGAACCGCGAGCCAACCGACGAAGATGGCGATTGGAATCGAGAAGAGCGCGGGGAGATGCAGGGAGATGCTGGCTGTGGCTCCGGCAAATCCGAAAAAGGTCATGAACGTAGCCATGGTGAGGGGATTGAAAAATCCAAGCAGGTGTTCCAGGAGACTTTCTTCTTTGAGCTCGACGTGTAATCCGTGAACTTTGCTCAATGCGCGTGTGACAATTCCGGACGGTTCCGATGTTAATGGACCAGCGCTGGCAAGTGGGCTTGATGGAACGTTCGCAACAACATTGTGACTGCCGTGTGCAGCTGCTGCGTTATGTGCAGCCGCTGCGTTATGTGCAGCCGCTGCGTTATGTGCAGC
>CAJCHQ010000444.1 GCA_903970295.1 Bryobacterales bacterium | reverse complement strand
TGACATTCCACGATTTGTTCCGGGCCGGAACCAGTTACTATGGCATCAGCGATTTGGCAGCCATGCGCACACAAACTCACAAATTTGAATCGCATTACCTCGATAAATTGGTAGGCGACTATCCGGATCGCGCAGACATTTACCGCGACCGTTCACCGTTGCATCACATCGATCGGCTGAATCGTCCAATTGCCTTTTTCCAGGGTGAAGAAGATAAAATCGTCCCTCCTAATCAAACCGAGATGATGGTTGATGCATTGAGAATGAGGAAAATTCCTGTGGCATGTATCATTTTCGAGCACGAGCAACATGCATTCCGGCGAGCCCAAACCATTAGCCGTAGTTTGGACGGAGAATTATATTTTTATGCCAAAATTCTGGGCATCGAAATCACAGACGACGTCGTACCTGTGCCAATCGAAAATTTGAAGAAACCTTGAATAGCGCAGCTTGATACAGATCCAAAGCTCATACCCAAATAAGTCTGTCCAACAAACGAGGATGAACCGATGAACGCAGAGAACTTATTTTGCCATGGGCGATTACTCAAATTGTCCGGCAGACAAGCTTTGTGGCTCGCGATTCTGGGGGCGACGATCGTTTCCAGTATCATACCGGCGCAAGCACAAGATGCAACCGCTGCGACTGCACGTACGTCCAAGCCACTGCAAGGAGGGATAGAGCATGACGAAAGATTACCCGCCGTCTCTCCGCAATTTAACATTGGCGCGACGATTGACCCAACTGCACTGATGTCTGAAACGCCAAATAATGAATGGTTTCAAATACCCGATTGGTTTGCAGGCACATGGCATGCTGATGAACAAACCAGGCTCTCAGCACATGATTTTGAAAGCGAGCAGACAGATAACACCCCCATGAAGATCAAAGAATCGTCGAGTACTGTCTATGGCACTCAACGCGATAAGAAAGGACAAATCTGGAACTATATAAAAGTGCCGCGAACAGAAAAGCAAGTGCTTGCTCACGGTGCCATAGCCTACGATCAAGCGACGCGAGAAGATGCTCTGCAATCAGATTCAACGCAAGTCATCCTCAAATATCTCTACGACCAGCTCACTGTCAGCAAAAAAGATCAGATTGAATCAGTCATTCAAATTCAAGCTATCAACACATACAGTCCGTTGCAGGATGGGCTTGTCAGGATGCGCGCCTCGATGAAATCTTTCGACGCCGATGGCGAGCCCCACATTTTGCAGATTGGCGAAAAAATATTGAAACGTACGGCGCCATTTCAGGTCGTCGATAAAGATGGAGATCTTGATCTGAAAAAACTTTTCGTCGAGTATTTGACTAAAACCGGAAGACAAGATTTGATCCCGACAGATGGTTAAATTAGCGACCTCGAGCGAAATAAGAGATCTAGCTATAAATCTTATTTCGCCCTACACGAAGCCGGAGAGAGGAGCCAACCGCTACCACCAGGCTACAAGCGCTTGAATATTTCCCAGACTACAAAAGGAATAATCTCGTACTCCTTAGCGTGATTGACTGTGAAAGTAACAAGCACAATGCGCTTGCCGGTAGGTAATTCAATGTAGGCGGCGTCATGCCGGGTGGTCGATGTCCACCCGGCTTTCGACCATAGTCGGCAGCCGACCGGCAGCGCTTTGCCTGAGTAACAAGTTGCTTGATCGTCAGGATCGTCTGACTTCTTTGTGTAGTCTCTAGCCAACAAGTGTTTCATTTGTTCGCTGCGCGCGGGAGACACAGATCCACCAAGAACTATTTCGCTTAGCAATCGTGCCGTTGCGTTCGTTGTGAGCAGGTTTCGATTTTGCTTATCCGGCCCGACGAAAACTCGCTCACGCCCATAAGGACCATCTCCCCAGGGTTTTTGATTGACATTGATGTGGGCATAACCCTGAGCTCGAAAGTATTCGTTAACCAGATTGCGCTTCGTCTGCCATTCTTCCGCTTCGGATTCAGACAACTCCGGACCACTAGTTGTGCCGGTGAGCATATCGACGACATAGCTGGTCGCATCGTTTGAGGAATCGACGATCATATCGTGCAGTGCCCGCCTCAGTTCGTCTGTTGGCTCCAGACGATGATCCTGGAGCCAGCGATGCGCTGCCACCAAATAAAACAATTTGACGACACTGGCAGGATAAATCGGCTGATCGCCGCGGTAATCTAAACTACTTATAGACCCTTTGCCCATGACTTTCAGCGAAATGGCCAGCTCATCGTCCTGCAGACCGCAATCGGCGAAGCGCCGCACGGTCAAGCGCGCCACTTCTTCAGTGATATTAACCGTCCGGCCGGAAACCATACGTAGTAATTCGCCCCCTTGACCCAGCTCGAAGATTATACTTGGCGTGGCAGTTTCCCAGCCGCTGCCAACCTTCTATAGTTAGTGCGCGAGTGAGGAGACTTGGCAAGGGCATGAGATTGGCACGCAGATTATTTTCATATTGTCTGTTCTTCGTTCTCATTGTCGGCGGTCTGTATTGGCTTTCCACTCAGTCGCGCCATCCGAACAAAATGTCTGACTTGCCGCAGTTCTTTGTCTGGGCCTGGGAGAGACCGGAAGACTTGAGATTTATCGACCCGAACAAATGCGGCGTTGCTTATTTCGCACAGATAATTACACTGCACGGCGACAAAGTTGTGCGAGTACCGCGTATGCAACCATTGCAAGTAAGCCCGCAAACTGCGCTGATTGCAGTCACCCGAATCGAGACAGATCAGTCGACAAAAGTCAGCCTTTCACCCGAGCAGATGCAGCAAGTCAGTGAATATATTTGCGCCCTTTCAAAATTACCGCAGGTCAAAGCTGTGCAAATCGATTTCGACGCTCGCAGCAACGAAAGAAATTTCTATCGAGCGCTAATCGATCAGGTACGCAAACAACTTCCAGATTCGACTGGGCTCTCAATCACGGCACTGGTCTCGTGGTGCCTCTGGGATAATTGGATCCATAATTTGCCGGTCGACGAAGAAGTGCCGATGTTTTTCCGGATCGGCCCGGAACAAGAAAAGATCGTTTCTTATTTCATGAGCGGCAAACACGTGGCTCATGGATTGAGTGAGAAGAGCCTGGGCATATCAACAGACGAACCCCAAATCGACAAAATGCTGCCGATTCTACTGGGCGGACGCAGAGACCAGATGCGTGTCTATGTATTCTGCCCGAAGAGTTGGACAGAACAACGACTGGACGAAACCGAAAAGCAAATCGATTCTTATTAGAGGTGCACAAATATGAAACGCCGGTTGTCTGCATTGGCACTCAGTCTTTTCTTGCTGCTCAACCAATCCTTACCAGCACTGTCTTGCGCCGGCGGCAGCGGCTGGTATTTCAGCTTCACCACGCACCC
>CAJCHQ010000443.1 GCA_903970295.1 Bryobacterales bacterium | reverse complement strand
CGAGGGCGTGGAAAAAGTTCGCAGCCGCAAGCCGGTATACGAGCCGAGCCGAGTGATACCATTTGCATTTTTGCACTTGGGCTGTCTCTTCGCTTTCACTGTCGGAGTGAGCACGACGGCAGTGATTGTCGCCGTAGTCTTGTATATAGTCAGAATGTTCGCGGTGACCGGCTTCTACCACCGCTATTTCTCACATCGCACTTTCAAGACATCACGTTTAGCCCAGTTTGTATTCGCTGCAATCGGCACTGCTGCCGTGCAGCGAGGTCCTTTGTGGTGGGCGGCGCATCATCGCTTCCATCACAATCACGCCGATGAGCCGGTCGACGTTCATTCACCACGCTCAGGCATTGTCTGGTCGCACATCGGCTGGCTGACTGCATCTTGCAACATGCCCACGCGCTACGAACTGGTGCACGATTACGCAGGCTATCCGGAGCTGCGCTTTCTCAATCGCTTTGATTGGCTGATGCCCACACTCATGTTCATCGGGTTGTTAACACTCGGCGACCTCCTGCAAAAGTATTGTCCCGGTTTGCACACCAGCGGCTGGCAACTAGTTATATGGGGTTTCTTCGTCAGCACGGTTGTACTTTTCCATGCCACTTGTTGCATCAATTCGCTGGCTCACATAGCCGGTACTCGTCGCTACGACACACCGGATGACAGTAAAAACAATTTGTTGCTGGCTCTGTTCACCTTCGGAGAGGGGTGGCACAACAACCACCACAAATTCCGGCGGACTGCACGGCAGGGATTTTTCTGGTGGGAAGTCGACTTCACCTATTATGGTTTGCTCGCTCTCAGGTGGTTGGGCGTGATCTACGATCTGAGACCAGTGCCCGCTCTGGCCTATGAAGTGAAGCCGCAAAAAAAGACTCAGGAGCTCGCCCGAACATGACCGATGTGGCCATCATAGGGTCAGGTATCGCCGGTTTGGGTGCGGCTTACAAATTGAGTCAGCGCGCCAAGCCAAGTCCATATGCTCAGATTTCGATTTATGAAAGCAACGATTATGTCGGCGGTCACTCCAACACAGCACTGGTGAAAGATGCCACAGCCGGTGAAGAAATTCCAATCGATACGGGTTTCATGGTATTCAACCAGGTTACTTATCCGCAGCTGACTGAGTTGTTCAAAAACCTTGGGGTAGCGATCGAACCGACCGATATGTCATTCAGCGTTCAGCATCGCCTGAGCGGGCTGGAGTATGCAGGAGCCAGCCTCGGCCGCTTGTTCGGTCAAAGGCGCAACATCGTCAATCCACGCTTCTGGCGGCTGCTCATGCAACTTGACCGCTTCAACAAAGAAGCACACGCGGCGCTGGCTGAAGCTGGCTACGACGAGATGACACTGGCAGATTATGTGCGCGCGCGTGGCTACGGAGACGATCTACTCGAGTTATACCTTGTGCCCATGGCGAGCGCCGTCTGGTCGACGCCGCCTGCTGTGATGCTGAAATTTCCCGCCAAAACTCTTTTGCATTTTTTCTACAATCACGGCTTTCTTGGCATGGATACTCAGCATCAATGGTGGACGGTTTCAGGCGGTTCGAGAAATTATGTCAAGCGCATGCTGGAAATCGTCAAGCCTTCAGTGAAATTGAATCAACCGGCAAAAGCGATCGTGCGCCGCCCACATTTTGTTGAAGTCATTACTGAAGCTGGGCCGAAACGGCATGACAAGGTGATATTGGCCACGCATGCCGATCAAGCGCTGCGTTTACTGCAATCGCCAGAAGCTCTGGAAGAGAAACTGCTGAGACCATTCAAGTATCAGAACAACTCGGCCATTCTGCATACCGACAAGACAGTAATGCCAGGCTCCCGACCTTGTTGGGCATCCTGGAATTACCGCGTAGAAAAAGGGATAAATGGGCAAGCTTCCACTCATTATTGGATGAATTCGCTGCAGAATCTGGGCACTGACAAACAATATTTTGTTTCTATCAACGGGGAACATCTTGTCGATCCGAAAAGTGTTTTGCGCACATTTGCATACGAACATCCGCTTTTCTCGCTCGAAGCAAGGCAAGCTCAATATTCGCTGCCGCAATTGAATCAACAATCACCGGATCAAAACGTCTTTTTCTGCGGCAGCTATTTTCGCTACGGTTTTCACGAAGATGCACTCGTCTCGGGCTACGCCGCAGCCGAGGCGATCTCACAGTGCGCGGTTGTTTTATGAATTCGTGCCTCTATAAATGTTCGATAGCTCACGTGCGAGTGAGACCGAAATTGCATCAATTTCGCTATGGGACATTTTTCTTTTATCTCGATTTACAAGAACTAGATCTGCTGGCCCAGAAGCTTCGCTGGTTTTCGCATGAGGCAGGGGCAACGCGCGGCAAAAAACTTCTTTACAGTTTCTTTGCTGCCGACTATCTTCCCGAAATCGAAGGCACTCTGAGCGAACGCGTTGCCACAGCCGTTCGAGAGGCTGGGTTTGTGCGCGATATCGCAACGATCAAATTATTGACTACAATTCGCATATTCAACTATGTTTTCAATCCCGTCAGCCTTTTTTATTGCTTCGATCGAGAAGGGCTGCCCAGTTGCGTTGTCGCCGAAGTGGGAAATACATTCGGCGAAAAGAAACCGTATGTGCTTGGTGACTTTGCCGAGGGTAAATTCGTTTCCAGACAAACTAAGCACTTCTATGTCTCACCCTTTTCTCCGCTCGATCAAATCTTTCGCTTTTCACTAGCTGTCCCCGATAGTATGCTCGCAGTCTCGATCGACACAGAGGACGAAGGAGGAGCGGTCGTGGCCGCTTCACTGTCCGGGCAGCGTCTGGATTTGACTGATGGCAATTTGTGGCGACTGACGCTTCGCTATCCGCTGGTCACGTTGCGCACAATCACTTTGATTCACTGGCAGGCATTTAAGCTCTGGCTGAAAGGCGTGCCATATTTTCGCAAGCAGCATAATCCGCATTTGCAAACGGGCGTACTCAATAAGAGCGCGACCACGGCTGCAAGCGTTTCGGGAGGTAAGACGTTTTGACAGACTCGATCCAAATTGAAGTTCGCAAAGGCAAAATTCAGCTCGATCAGAAAATCGATCCAAAAAATGCCGGTTGGATGATCAAGTTCTGCCAAAAGCAAATATTCGACGTGCTCAGTCGAATGAGTCTCGGCGAGTTACTGATCGTTTTGCCCGACGGCACCAAGCGAGTCTTTGGCGAGTCCGGCAACAGTGAAAGCATGAACGATTCAAGCAGCACGGCTCGAGAAAGAAAAAATCATATTCAGGCCGAGATTCATGTCAATGACCTCGAAT
Organism: Bryobacterales bacterium; assembly: GCA_903970295.1. Next base: position 476 of record CAJCHQ010000443.1, on the reverse strand, counting down.
TCTTTCGCAGCGCATTGTTATTCGCGGACATAGGATTGTCCGAGTCATACATGGATAAGCTCTGGGATACTCCCGATATCCGGGCCGTGATTAGCTGGATGCTACTCAATGTCGAGAATTCACCTGTCCTCAATGAATCGAATACACGATCGCGATTGCTCAATCTTTGCGGCGCCGTCAACAAGCGCTTGCATCAAAGTCGTAGCAATTCGCTCGGCAACAGTAAAGCAAACATACAGGCTCACTACGATCTGGGCAATTCTTTCTTCCAAATTTTTCTCGATCCCAGTATGACCTACTCATCTGCGCTCTTTGATGCAAAAGAGCAGGCTGGCGATTGCAGTGCCGAAAGTGCCAGTTTAGAGGCTGCCCAGCAAGCCAAATACACCCGCCTGGCCCGCAAGATGCGCTTGAGCGAGTCTGATCACGTTTTAGAAATCGGCTGCGGCTGGGGCGGTTTTAGTTTGTTCGCTGCT
>CAJCHQ010000442.1 GCA_903970295.1 Bryobacterales bacterium | reverse complement strand
TCTGCACATCCATCAGCACTATGTCTGGATTCAACGAGTCAGCCATTTGGCAAGCCTCCTCTCCGTTCGAAGCTTGTCCGACCACTTCTAAATCTTCTTCGAGAGAAAGGAGGCTTGCCATACCCTCGCGCACCAATGCCTGGTCATCTACGATCAAGACTTTGATCATTTAGCTCTATCCGCCTCCAGCTTCAACAAGGTACGCTTACCTGCACTTTTGTACCCACTCCGGGAGAGCTTTGTATCGCCAGGGTACCCCCCAGATGCTCCACTCGCTCTTTCATGCCTGAAATGCCGAATCCCGCCGAGGCTTCGAGCGGGTCGAATCCTTTGCCGTCGTCATTCACTTCCACGAGAATTTTATCAGCAGCCAATTTGAGAGCGATACCGATATTGGTGGCTTTCGCATGGCGTTGAATATTGGTCAAGCATTCTCGCACGATACAGTAGACGTGATGACTTTTGGTCGATGGTAATTTTATCGAGTCTAAATCTAGTGTTACTTTGATCGGCTGGTTCTGTTCCACCTGCCGCACTAAAACAGGCAATGCCTCGTTCAAATCGAACTCAGCATCTGAACGCGAAGGCATGATCATGTTCAACGCGCGCCGCACATCGTTGAGAGATTGACTGGCCAATTTTTTTGCCGAATCTAGCGCTTCGTGCGATTTGACTGTGTCTCTTTCTGAGAGCTTTCGCGCCACTTCTAACTGGATATTCAAAGACGTGAGCGTGTGACCGAGGGCGTCATGAATTTCACGTGCGATTCTGGTTCTTTCTTGATAGACCGCCAGAGTCTCGACTTCTTTGGCCAACTGCTCGACTTGCAAGCGACTCTCTTGCTCAGAAATAAGAGTGCGTGCCATGATCGCCACTAGCCCGAGGGCAACAATCATGAAAATTTCGGCTTCCGATTTAACTACGAACAAATACGGCAGAGACTCCGATTGCCAGGGCATGGGCAGTTGCTCATGCAAAAGCAGTGGCCGCAGTTGTGAACCAAGCGCATGCATGGTTGCAGTTGCGAACAGGAGAGCGAACAACCCCCGCAATGGCAGCATCAGGGCGCCCTTAGCCACAATTATTATGAACAAAAGGGGAAACAGACGATAGACACCAAAAATACTAGATAAAAAGACCAAGGTCACTTCGGTCAACATGTAAAACAAACGTAGCCAAACCGGACCAGCCAGAGGCGGATAGTAAGTGAGCACAGCGCAAATGCACATCAAATAAAGCGATGCTAGCAAGGTAGGCGAAAGCGTGACAGGTCCAGCCAGTGGCGTCAGCAACGCTTCCAGCAAGCCAGTCAGCATGAGAATCGAAACTTCCAGATTGCGAAGCTTGTTGAAAAGGTTGTGGTGAAAAACGTAACTCGGTTTGATTTGAGACATCAGCTTATTTGTTTTCCGGGCCTTCACGACTTGCCACATCGAATTCAGATGGCGAGCACGCTTCTCAATTCCCAAGCAACAACTGTGGCAATACAATTATTCCCCGGCGGGCGAGTTGTGACAACGTCATTCCCTCGGTCCGCCTGGTCCGGAGGTACAAGCAATAAGACTTCAAAGAGTGGCACTGTTCCGGAGAAGTGCATGGTGCGGGCTACCTTTGCGAATCCAGACATCGACTCGTGATATGGCACTCGCCGCGCTATCTTCTTCTACCGCCAGTAGTTACTGCTGACCGAAGCGGTCTTTTCATGCCCGTGTTCGCTATTCGTATAAGCCCAATAAGAAAAAGCCATCGC
>CAJCHQ010000441.1 GCA_903970295.1 Bryobacterales bacterium | reverse complement strand
GGCGGTTTCAGCAGACTGTAATTTCCTTTCTATGAGCCTGCGTTGATCGTCCAATCGCGCTATCGAATCACGAGAGAATTTGATTCTCTGCTGCAGAGCGACATGAAATCCGGCGTAGTTTTTCAACAGGACTTCGGCATCTTTAGCCAGGATCGGACCACTCGATGGTTTCAGGGCCCGATATAGATCATCCTGTTCTTTCACTTCCAGGGTGAGTTTGTCAACATCGAACTGGGCGACTTGTTTTTTCTCGAGAGCCTGTTTCATGGCCGCGACAAATTCGGCTCTTGCTTGTTCAACACTTTGACCCGGCTTGAGGGAACTGTGCTTGACCATATCTACCTGCGCTCTTAAGTCGTTGATATCGCGCTCGAGTACCAGGTATTGCGAGAATTCCAGAATATCGTTTTGAGGCTTGAGAGCTGGACTGTTTAAATGGGCTTTGAGTCGCTTCAGATCTGAACGAAATTCGATCGCTTCGATCGCTTTCATTTTTCCAGTGACGAGTCCATCTTTTATTTCTCTCTCGATTGCGTCGGCGCGTGAATTCAATGACGACCACTTATATGAACCGCTGGTGGTGCCCAAGTCATTTGTGTCCGCGTGAGCAAAATTTCGATCGCCGGCTCTGGCATCTATACATGGTGGTGACGTAGGTGGTGAGTCCGGGTTGCCCATGACTGCCGGTGCGGCGCCGAGCATGACACCAAACAGCAGCAGATTTACCTTCGTTTTCATTTGCGAACCCCGTTCGATCTTTTGCTAGGCAGTTTCATTCTGCTAGGCAGTTTCATTCCATGTCGCCAGTGTTCGAGCCATACCATCAACAAACGATATGCGATTAGTGTAACCGAGTTCCCTTTCTGCTTTGGATATATCAAAGCCCTGGTTGACAGCTACCAGGCGAAATGCCGGTCGAGAGTATCTAGCCAGAAACGGCTGCAAAAATGGTGGCGCAATCGGTGCGCTTAACGAAGACAGCTCGGTGATCAATCGAGCCAGCGTCATCGGAATGTGTGCATTTGCTTTCGGCAGATTCAACCCATCAGATATGGCATCGAACAACTGTTTCTTCGTCACTCGCTCTCCGTCGGTGAGATTATAAACCTGACCAAATGCTACCGGATTGAGCAGTGTTAACCCAATAGCTTGGCAAAGATTTTCAACGTAGATTACGTTGGTTTCTTTCGAGCCGTCACCGATTATTAACACACGTCCCTTGCGCAATGCATCGATAAGCCGGGGCAACCACGCGCCCTCGTTCGGTCCATAGATGAACCCGGGTCTAAGAGCCGTTACCTGAATTCGCCCGCGCGCAGCCTCTTTCATCACGATTTGCTCGGCTTCGATCTTGGAATTGGCGTAGGGCTCACGGCAGAAACGCAACGGCTCTTCTTCAGTAACGTTATATTTATCCTCTTCGCCGGTAATCACAGCCAGACTGCTGATGTGTACGAAATGGCGAACGCCTGCGGCAATCGCTGCTTGCAAAGCATTGCGGGTGCCTTCCACGTTGACTGCTCGTAACCCAGCACCCTGTCCGTTCGCATCGATAGTCGCAGCGGCATGGACGACGGCATCGCAGCCGCGCATAGTCGATCTGAGGGCTTCGGCATCGGCCAGATCGGCCGTGACCATTTGCATTCTTCCTTGCGACAGTTGGATTTGCTCGCGCAATTGATCGACCCTGGTAGTGGCTCGAATGGCGGCCACAGCTCTTATGCGCTGGGCATTCAAAGATTTGATCAGACTCAACCCAACCAGACCGCTAGCGCCGGTGACGAATACTTTCGCGTCGGCTTTAGCCAGACAACCCTGGTAGACGCGCCGCTGCGCCGATGTTTCGAGTTCGGAGAGGTTCAAATTAGCCAAGTCCGGAGTTTCCATTGTCACAACACTAGTTATAAAACACAGCAGAGGCAAGGTCTAGCGATTAGAAGCAGGGTAGCCACAGGGACAGCCTGACAACGGATTCAAAGATATTAATCTAGGAGCCCCTTTACCTTTCAGGTAGTCATGAGTAGCTGAAAGCAAGAATGTCTGTCAATATCTGTATGGGGCAAACGGATTAGGCACAAAAAGTCTGGTTCATGCGTCCCTGACAGCCACAAGCGTTGCACCCAGAACGCGGCAGCAACCCACAAGGAGCGACCCCAAGGTGACTGGAAACATGTGGAAAAAGCATCTGACTGCTTTGGTGCTTGGGCTATTACTACCGGCAGCCGCCTCTGCGCAGCCAGCCCGCACTGAAGATTCAGACGTAGGACGCGAATTAAACCTACCGGTCTGCACGTGGCAAGACACAAGCGTTCCAACCAAGGGCATCATGGTTGCGGTCCACGGACTGACCTTTTACGCATCGGCGTACGATGATTTCGCCAAGCATTTGGCTGGCGAAGGCTATCTTTTCTATGCTGCAGACATGCGCGGATTCGGGCGCTGGAAAACCGAAGCCGCGAAATTCAACGGCGACAGCAACATTCACTTTAGTCAGAGCAAAGAAGATTATTTGCGCGTCATCGACGCGGTCAGACGCGCCCACCCCGGAGTTCCTATCTTTGCCATGGGCGAAAGTCTAGGCGCCAATTTGGCGTTCTGGGCGGCATCGACCGCGCCCGACAAGATCGATGGAGTGATCGTTACCAGCCCTTGCTATAAACGCTGGATCCACCCAAGACCGCGCTGGGTCGAGGATTTCGCCACGAACATCTGGCATCCGGCGAAGCAGATGAATCTCGAACCCTATATCAATCCATATCTTTCAGAAGATAAGAAATTGACCGAGGACTGCCTTAAAGATCCCAATATCTGCCGCAAAATGAGCGCGGTCGAGCTGATGAAGACAAGTATCACGAACAAGGAAACTCTCAAGTACGTCGACCATATTCCGCCAGACATGCCGATTTTAATTATCGCAGGCGAAAAAGATGCAGTTTTCAAGACCAGCACAATTCCTGAGTTTGTTTCCCATATAGGCTCGCAACACACTTCTGTCAATGTGCTCAAAGGCAAAGGGCATCTTTTGATGGAGCATCAACCCGTCAATCAGCAAGTCGCCGGCATCGTTGATGGCTGGCTGAAAGATAAGCGAAACGAAAAAGCCGAGATAAGCAAACTCAATCAGCCCGCTGAGAAATCAGTGAGTGGTGATGTTGCTGTAAGGCGCGAAAATTCGGCTGTTGATGAAAGCGCCAAATCAGTAACGGGTCAAATTCGCGAGAAGAATCGGGAGATCGTTCAAATTCCGCAGAAATGAGCGAGAAAGTGATCAGAAAAGAGTTTCCGCTGGACATCGACGATCTAGTCGATCATGTTCTCTCGGCACTGCGCGAAAACGGTTGGAATCTGGCTAAAATGCAGTATGAGATGGCGTGCTTGACTGCCAATCAGAAGCAGAAGATCAAGCATGATGAAAAAAATATGGCAGTCACATTCGAATTGATTGCGAAATGGAAAGACCTGGGAGATGGCATCGAATTAGAACTGACAGTGCAAGAACCAGAGCACGACTGGACGAATGTCGAATGCGCCGAACGCTGCTCAGCGATCATGGATGCCATGCCCGAGGACAAGACTTATGACACCCTCTACTCGCGGCAGCCTGATTTCATCATGGACGAGTTTGAGAGCAACAACTAAAGGCGCCTTTGGTCTCGCACTTCTCGGATTCGTGATCGTTGTAAGCACGATGAGCCTTGCTGGCTTTTTTAGCCAAGACTCATTTTATTGCGAGCTTCTCAGCCATTTACGATTGATCTATATCCCATCGCTCACTGCATGTGCGCTCGTCGCGTTGGCCACGCGTAGAGGATTAATCGCTGCACCTGGCTCTGGTGGAAAAAGCTGGAACCGTCGTTGAATGCCTATCCGTATCGGGCGATGCAATTAAAATATGGTGGCATCGCCGTGTTCAGTCGCTTGCCTTTGAAAGACAGTCGGATCGAATATTTCGGGGACGGAAAACGCCCACGAATCGCGACAAAATGTAAGATGGGCGACACTTATGTGAATTTGTTAGTCGTTCATCCGTACGCGCCATTAAATAAATTCAACGAAAGAAATCTCGAATTGAGCGAATTAGGGGCCGAGATTAGAGCGATGAATGCGCCCACTGTTTTGGCCGGCGACATCAACTGCAGTCCGTGGTCTTTCTACTTTGCCCGTTTGGTGAAAGAAAGTGGTCTACAAGATTCAGAACAAGGTTTTGGTGCGCAACCATCATGGCCTGCGATTCGCAATCATGCGTTAATTCCAATCGATCATTTTTTGATCAGCAAGGATATTCGAGTCGTTGATAGGCAAGTTGGGCGGAATGTTGGATCGGATCATTTGCCGATCATTGTTGAATTGCAAACATCTGCGATGGCGAAAAAAACTGCGCAAGAGATTTCGTTCGATTATTGATGCAATAGATAGTTATCGATGAAATTATTAAGGCAAGGTTAAAGACTGTCTTTGTTAATCAGAGGCGTTTCGCTTCGCTCAAGAGTTGGCATGTTTAATACA